>NZ_JBKEWJ010000002.1:0-257529 GCF_056357555.1 Bifidobacterium sp. LH_230 | reverse complement strand
CGCTGACACCCTCCCCTGAAAGGGGAGGGAAGTGTTTGGCCTTTCCCTCCCCTTTCAGGGGAGGGTGTCAGCGAAGCTGACGGGTGGGGTACTGCGGACGAAGTCCGCCGACAACACCGCATCGCGCGAAGCGCGATTCCGTTTCTCTCAGATGCGCCGCCAGGCGATGGCGCTGGCGTCGAGGTCGAAGCGCTCGCTCGCACCGCCTGGCAGTGCCACGTCGGTGGTTTGCGGGCGGCCGGTGTTGTTGATCACGCAATACCAGCCGGACTTGGGGAACCGTGCGACCTCGCACTCGGGGTTGGTCGAGCTGTAAGCCGCATACCGGTCCTCGTGATGGCTCGCGTAGAACAGGATGCGTTCGAGCAGTCGCGCGTTCGCGGCTGAATACGGCAGTCCGGACACGTACACGCCGCGACCAGCCCCGTACTCGTTGACGGCGAGCTGTACTTCGCCGCCGTCCGCACGCAGCAGGGTCACGCGTTCGTTCACCGGGAAGGTGTTGGGGATCGCCTCGCCGAAGTCGATGCCGCCGAGCGGCGACTTGCCCTGTCCGCCGCCGCAGCCCGACAGCGGGATACGGTATCCGGCCGATTCCCATGCCTTACGCGCCGCCGGGTCGACGGGCACGTCGGCGGTGATGAAGTGGTCAGGCGTGACGGGTGGGAAGTACTTGTCGACCGACAGGGTCTGGAAGCGTTCCTCGTCCACGCCGAGCACGTCGGCCAGTTGGAAGAACCGCCCCTGGAACCACTGGGAGCTGGGTTCTCCCACGCCGACGAGCGCGCCGCCGCCGCGCACCCACGCGCGCAGCGTTTCGGCCAGCCGCGGGTCCTTCGCCCAGATGTCGCCGCCCGAGTATGCGGTGTCGACCGGACCGCCGGTGATGATCACGTCGATGTCGTCGTCGACGCCGTGTTCGATCACGTCGTCGAAGCTGACGAACCGCACGTTGACGCGCATGCCGGACAACGATTCGAGGATACCGTAGTACGAGGTGGTCTGCTTGTTGGGCAGGGCGTGCGCGACCGTGTACGCCATCCACGAGCGCATGCGTCCCCACGAGTTGAGGATCGCGACGTTGAGTTCGCCTTCGGCGGCCTCTCCCCCGGTGCGCTCGTGGATGTCGCGGAATTCGTCGGCGATGTGCGTCACCGCGTCCACGAACTTGGGGAACTTCGCGGCCAGCGACAGGTAGCCGCCGTAGCCCATGCGCGCGATCGGCGAGCGCAGGATGGCGCGGCGGGCCTTGCGCCAGTTGTCCCATGCCTCGATGCTCGGGTCGTTGCCCTCGTAGAACGTGTCGGGGAAGAAGTACGGCAGGAACCGGCCTTCGGTATAGCGCACGCCCTTGATGTCGGCGATCATGCGGGTGGTGGTGCCGTCGCCGATCGAACCGACCACGGCGTCGAGACCGAGATCGGAGAATCCGTCCTTGTACGGTTCGGTGCCGATCCACTGGTCGCCGAGGAACATCATGGCTTCCTTGCCGGCCGCATGCGACATGTCGGCGAGTTTCTTCACGTTCTCGCGTACGAAGCCCGACAGGAAGTCGATCCAGTCGCGCTGGGCCTTGCGCGGCACGCGCCATGCTGAGTTGTAGCAGCCTTCGTCCACGAAGTCCTCAGGGCGCAGACGATAGCCGTACTGCTTCTCAAAGTCGTCGAGCGCGGCGGGCGAGACGGTGCACGAGCAGCCGAACCAGTCGACGATCTTCTCGCGGTGCTTCGGGTCGAAGATCAGTGTGAACTGGTAGAAGAACGTGGTGAAGCGCACGACGTCGGTGTCGGGGTTCGCTGCAAGCCACTGTTCGAACGTGTCGAACACGAACTTGCGGGTGGCCGGATGGTAGATGTCGAACGGGATCTCATGTTCCTTGTCGCCCCAGTCGTTGGTCAGGTGGTTGTACATTTCGACCGGGTCCCAGATGATGTAGGCGAGGAACGAGACGGTGTACTCGTGCATCGGGGTCGCGCCGACGACGGTGACCGTGTGGGCCGTCGCATCTACCGTCCAGTGAGTCGGGTCCACGACGTCTCCGGTGGTGCGGTCGACGACCTCCCAGTATCTGGCGGGGTCGGCGTCGTAGTTCGGGGTGAGCTGTTCGGCGAAGAACCCGGTCATGAGATCGATGGTCACGGTGTCGGTTTCGGCGAGTTCGCGCTGGGTGAGCAGATAGACCTGCGGGGTCTCGTCCATGTGCAGGGTGATCCACTCGTTGTGGGCGCGGGTCGGGAAGTACGCGCTGTAGATCTTCTTGCCAAGCGCGCGCACGGCGTCGTCGAGCTGGGTGCCGTCCGAGTTGCGGATCGCGTCCGCACCCCACAGGTCGGCGAGCTCCTTGGTCTTCTCGGCGAAGTTCGATTCGCTCGGAAGGGTGAAACGTCCGGTGGTCATGAAGTATTGCTCCTTTGCAACGATTCTTGGCTCCCCTTGCTAGGGGAGCTGTCAGCCGGAGGCTGACTGAGGGGTAGCCGCACCCCATATGTTCGACACGTGTTCCCTCCCCCAGTCAGCTTCGCTGACAGCCCCCTCATCTGAGGGGGCCAAGGAGGGGAGAAACTCAGCCCTTGACCGCACCAGCGGCGAGGCCGGCCTGCCAGTAGCGCTGGAGGCCGAGGAAGAGGATGATCACGGGCAGCACGCCGAGCAGCGCGCCCATCATGAGGGCACCGCGCTCGTTGAACGTGGCGAGCGAGACCATACCGTACAGGCCGAGCGTGACGGGCTTCAACGTATCCGCCGAGATCATCATCAGCGGCAGCAGGAAGTTGTTCCACGTCGCAACGAACAGGAACAGGAAGATCGTCACCATCGCCGGCGCGAGAATGCGCAGCACGATCGTGAAGAAGATCCTCGCCTCGCTGGCCCCGTCGATGCGCGCAGCCTCGAGCAGTTCGTTCGGCACGGAGGTCTGCGCATACACGCGGCCGAGGAAGAAACCGAACGGCGAGACGCAGCACGGGATGATGACGGCGAGCATCGTGTCGGTCAGGTGCATCGCGTGGAAGATCGAGTACTGCGGAATGGTCAGCAGCGCGGCCGGCATGAGCATGCAGCCCATGATGACGCCGATGGCGAGGTTCTTGCCGCGGAAGTTGAACTTGGCGGTGGCATAGCCGGCCATGACGGCGACGAGCGTGCCGACTGCGGCGGAGACCCCGGAGTAGATCAGGGAGTTCAATACCCAGCGCCAGAAGTTGCCGCGCGTCCAGCCCAGCAGCTTACCGTAGTTGGTGGCGATGGCGTTCGGCAGCTGGTCGAGTCCGACGGCGAACCACAGGCCGTTGCTGCCGGTCATCTGGCTGGGCGTCTTGGTGGAGGCGATGATCGCCCAGTAGATCGGGAACAGGAAGTAGATGAGCGTCAGTACCAGCACGACGATCGTGACGGTCTTGACGGCCGCGGACGGCTGCATGGAACGCGGCAGGTCGTTGGCGTGCAGGTCGCGGATGCGGTCGGCCTTTTTGCGCGCGCGCAGGGCGGCGCGCTCCTTGGGGGTCATGCTGCTCATTCCTGGTTCACCTTCCTTTCTGCGAGGGCATACAGCGCGGCAAGGATGCCGGCGATGAGCGCCATGACGATGGCGATGGCGGAGGCGGGGCCATCGCCGCTCGGGGTGAGGGTGCCGCGCGAGGTGTAGAGGGCCATCATCATCGGCGTGAACGACTTGGAGATGCTCGGATCGGACACGGACATGATCTCCGGCTCGTTGAACAGCTGGATGGTGCCGACGATCGACAGCAGCATGGCGAGCAGGGCGGCGGCGCGCACGTTCGGCAGTTTGATGCGCATGGCGATCTGGAATCCGTTCGCGCCGTCGATGCGGGCGGCTTCGTACAGGTCGTGCGGGATGGCCTGCAGCGCGGCGAGGAAGATCAGCATGTTGTAGCCGGTGAACGTCCAGGTGGTGATGTTGGCCATCGAGCCGATCACGATGTTCTTGGCGAAGAAGTCGACGTTGATGCCGATGGCCGCGAGTCCCTTGACGATCGGCGAGATCTGGCCGTTGTACAGGAACACCCAGATGATCGACGCGACCACGCCCGGAATGGCATACGGCAGGAAGTAGCCGAGGCGGAACACGGTGACGCGCTTGACGATGAACGAGTCGAGCAGCATGGCGAGCGCCAGTGCGGCGATGATCATGAACGGCACCTGGATGAGCGTGTAGAGCAGCACGCGGCCGATGCCGGACCAGAATGCGGCGGAGGTGACGACGTACTGGAAGTTCTGGAGGCCGACGAATTTGTTGACGAGCTTGCCGCCGCCGTATGCGCCGCCGCCTTCGGCTACCTGACGGAAGAAGCTGGAGTAGATGGCCCAGATGATGGGCAGGATGAAGACGAGCGCGAACAGGATGGCGAACGGGGCCATGAAGGCCCAGCCGTTGCGGTTCTCGCGTTTGACGGCGTCGGAGCGCTTCGGCTTGGATGATGTTCCGGCCTTGGTCGCGTTCGCCGCATGGGTGGTGTCAGTCATGGGAACGACCTTGCTTTCGGACAGGAGAATGGATGTGGTTCATAAGGAAAGGCCGGAGCGTGGGACTCCGGCCTTTCTTCAGATGGTGTGGGAACGGCTGTCATCTGCCGGAAAAGGCCCGGTCAGCGCACCTGTTCGTCACTCCTTGACGGACAGGTTGAGGTTCTTCAGCGTGTCGATGGAGGTCTTCTGCGCGACGGAGAAGATGTCTTCGACCTTGCCGGAACCGTCGACGGCCTTGGCCGCGGTCTCGTTCATCGCGGTGGCGACGGCGGAGAAGCCGGGCATGTAGGTGAAATCGCCCATATTGTTGTTCGCGGTCTTGAACTCGGCCATGATGTCCTGACCGCCGAAGAACTCGGCCCACTTCTCGGGGGTCTTGGCGTCCGCGGTGGTGGCGGCCGGCACGAGGCCCTGGGAGACGAGATCGGAGATCTGCGTGTTGAACCAGTCGAGGAACTCCATGGCCTCCTTCGGGTGCTTGGAGGTCTTGAGCACCGCGACGCCGGAACCGCCGTCGGGGCCGGTCTTGCCGGCGTTGCCGAACCAGTCGCCGAGCTGGGCGACCTGCCAGTCGCCGGCACCGGTCTCGCCGGCGGATGCCATGAACAGCGGGGCCTCCCATGCGGCGGCGACGGTGCCGATCAGCGAGCCGTCCTGCAGCGACGCGTCGAAGGATGCGTCCCAACGGGCGTTGGTGGTGGCGGCCTTCGCGTCAATGAGCTGCTGGTAGAGGTCGGCGACGGCCTTGGAGCCGTCGGTTTCGGTGTTGACGACCCACGCGTCGTCCACGACCTTGTACCAGCCGCCGGATGCGCCGGCCAGACCGGAGATCATGTTGCCGGCCTCATCGGGCTGGTAGGACATGATGTACTTGCCCGCGGCCGCGGCCTTCTTGGCGGAGGCGATCATCTCGTCGGCGGTCTTCGGCACGGAGATGCCGAGCTTGTCGAATTCGGCCTTGTTGTAGAAGTAGACGAGCGGACCGGTGTCCTGCGGCAGGCCGAAGTACTTGCCGCCGACCTGCATGAGCGAGTACGGGCCGGACGCGAAGTGATCCTTGTATTGATCGGCATACTGGGTGACGTCCTGCAGCATGTCCTTGGTGAAGACCTCGGGAAGCTCGGCGTAGCCGACCTGCGCCAGATCGGGCGCGTTGTCGTTCTTGACGTCGGTCTCGAGCTTCTTGATCATTTCGGAGGCCTTGCCGTCGAACTTGGTGGCCTTGACCTGGATCTCGGGATGCTCCTTGTTCCATTTGGCGACGATGTCGTTGACGAGCACCATGCCGTCGTTGTCGGGCAGACGGTGCATGTAGGTGATGTTCACCACGCCGCCGTCGGACGAGTCTCCGCCCGCGTTGTTGTTGTCGTTGGTGGTCGAGCCGCAGCCCGCGAGCCCCACGGACAGTGCGGCCACCGCGGCCAGGGACGCCATCATTCGTTTGTTGACCATTGTTCCTACTCCTCTATGAGATGGGAGCCACCGCTTCGTTGCGGCAACTACCATGTAAATATAGAGCCTCGACGGTTATTTGTCAACTATCTTTACATGAATAGCGTGTCACCGGTTAATCCGCGGAATATCAACAATATTCCGCCTTATGAGTCACGTTAAATACCATAAGTTAATTAGTTTTACTATAACACCATTAACAATAATGGCGGGCTTACGCCGACCGACCTTCAACCAGTCGACGCAAGCCCGCCATCTCAACGAACAGACGCACACAGACATCCGATGTCACGCGTGGGCCGCAGCCACGGCGGCCCGCACGACGTAGCGGTCGGTGCGTTCGAGCGGCGTATCGCCGCCGCCACCGGGGCCGCCCTGCGCCGACACCAGCGTTTTGGCCGACAGATGCACGGCATCCACGCCGGTCGATCGGATGTCGCCGATGCGATCGACCTTCACGCCGCCGCCGGCCTCGATCTGGATGCGACCGGCCGCGTGATGCACCAGGGAACGCAGTCGGTCAAGCCCCTCGGGCACGCTCGGCGCACCACCCGAGGTGAGCACGCGGTCGTAGCCCAGCTCGATCAGCGTGTCGAGCGCCGAGAACTGGTCGGGCACCATGTCGAACGCGCGATGGAACGTGACCTGCACGTGCCGGTTGCAGCGGCGGGCCTCCTCGTGCGCGGCATCGACCAGCTGCGCGGCGAAGTCCACGTCGATGCGCCCGCTGTCCGCAAGTCCTCCGACCACCACGCCGCGCGCTCCGGCGAGGATGGCCGATTTCACGTCGATCAGCTGCACTCGTTTCTCCCGCTCGTCGAACATGAACGATCCGGCCCTCGAGCGGATGAGCACCTGCACGCCCTGCGGCACCCCCACATGGGCGCACAGCTGGATCATGCCGTAGCTGGGCGTCAGTCCGCCCGTGGCGCCCAGTGCCGAACACAGTTCGATGCGATCCGCACCCTCCTGCAACGCGACGACGGCACCGTCGACATCCTGCACTGCGATTTCCAGCGTCGTCATCTTCTTCTCCTTAATATCCGCGCCGTCAGCCCCGACGACGCCAGCAATACCGGTCCTGCCAGCGTATCATCGTCCGTCCGACCCACGGCCCGGCACGACACGCCGAACGGGTTCGATTTGGCACTCGAGATTAACTTCGTTAATATATCAATCAAGTTCAGATTCAAGGAAGATGTGCGACGAAGCTGGACACAAGGAGGTGAAGGACACATGAACGCAACCGCGACCGCATCGCAGGCATCCATTTCGGAATCCAACCGTTCCCGCATCCTTCAGCACCTCTATCATAACGGCATCAGCTCGCGCGCGCAGATCGCCAAGGCGCTCGAACTGACCCCCGCGGCCATCACCAAGATCACCGCCCGCCTGCTGGAAGCCGGCATCATCACCGAAACCGGCGACCTCGAAGGCATCAAGAACCGCCGTTCCATCGGCCTCAAGCTCGACACCGCGCTCTTCCACGTCGTCGGCGTGAAGTTCGCCCGCAGCCTCGTGGAGATCGGCCTGTTCGATCTCGCCGGCAACCGCATCAGCCTCGAGGACCTGCCCACCGTCAGCGACGACACCATCCCCGCCACGATCCGGTCCATCCACGAGCACGTCAACCGGCTCCTCGCCGCCGACGACGAGATCGTCGCGATCGGCATCGCCGTGCCCGGCCCCTACCTGCGCGACCAGGGCCGCACCGCCGTCGTCTCCTCCATGGCCGGCTGGCGTTCCGTCAACTTCATCGAAGAATTCGCCGACGCGTTCCCCGTGCCGGTCTACATCGAGCAGGACGCCCGCGCGGGCGCGCTCGCCCAGTATCTGTTCGACCGCGACAGCACCTGCGAGAACCTCGCCTACTACCTGATCGGCGAGGGCGTGGGACTGGGCGTGATCGACAACGGCCGGCTCATCGACGGCGCCCAGGGCGCCGCCACCGAAATCGGCCACATCAGCGTCGACGTGCACGGTATCCCCTGCGACTGCGGCAACGTCGGCTGTCTCGAACGCTACTGCTCCGCGGTGGCCGTACACGAGCAGATCGTCGCAAACGATCTCGTGGAGGGGGCGGCGGACATGACGCACACCGAGGCATGCCGCGCCCTGTTCGCCGCTGCGAACGACGGCGACAAACCGGCCCTCGATCTCGTGCACCGCATCGGCCGCTACGCCGGCTACGGTTGCGTGACGATCCTCAACGCCTACAACCCCGAGCGCATCGTCATCGGCGACATCGTCTCCGAAGCCGGTCGGCCACTGCTCGACGCGATCCTCGAAACCGTGGCCGAACGCGCGATCCCCGACATCGCACAGGCCACCACCATCACCCTGTCGCCGCTGCCCACCGACGCGACCGTCACCGGCGCGGCGGCCGTGGCGATCACCGAATTTTTGGAGCACCCCTCGGTGTTCTTCGACGACGTCTAACCACGTCGCCGGCCTACACGGCAAACCCCAAACAACCAACTGTCGACGCCAACCGCGCCAACCATAGAAAGGAACCATCATGTCCAAGCCAATCGTGCTGTCCCTCGGCGAACTCCTGTGGGATATGCTGCCCACCGGCAAGCGCGCGGGCGGCGCCCCCGTCAACTTCGCCTACCACGCGATGATGAACGGCACCGAAGGCTGGTCCATCAGCGCCGTCGGCGAGGACGAGCTCGGCGACGAGCTGCTCGTCGAGGCCGAGAAGGCCGGCATCCACACCATCATTCAGCGCAACGCCTGGCCGACCTCCACCGTCGAGGTGGCCCTGAAGAACGGCATCCCGGAGTACACCATCGTCAAGGGCGTCGCCTGGGATCACCTGCTGCTCACCCGTCAGCTCATCGAGGTCGCCGAACAGGCCGACGCCGTCTGCTTCGGCACGCTGGGCCTGCGCTCCCAGGAGTCGCACGACACCATCGTCGAGCTGCTCAAGCACACCAAGGCCTCCGCGATGAAGTTCTTCGACATCAACCTGCGCGGCGACCACTACTCCAAGGAGCTCATCGAGGAGCTGCTCGGCTACGCCACCGTGTTCAAGATCAACGACGCCGAACTGCTGCTCCTGCGCGACATGTTCGACATCCGCGGCACCTCCGACGACGAGGCCTGCCGTTGGTTCATGACCGAATACGGCCTGGACTACGTGATCCTGACCGGCGGTTCGACCTTCTCGACCATCATCTCCAAGAACGGCGAATCCTCCACGCTCAACACCCCGCACGTCGAGGTCAACGACACCGTGGGCGCCGGCGACTCCTTCTCCGGCACGTTCACCGCGAAGATCCTGCTCGGCAGCACCCTCGCCGAGGCCCACCGCGCGGCCGTCAACACCGCCGCCTTCGTGTGCACCCAGGCCGGCGCGTGGCCGAAGTACCCGGAAGTCATGCCGGACTACCTCGCCGAAGCCGCCGAGTGACGCAGTACGGTTCCCGTGGGCGCGCATCGCCACGCGCCCACGGGAACCGTTCGGGTCGACGATGACGCCGGCCCCTCCCCTTTCGTTTCATCGAAATTCAACGCGAATTCCCCTTTTCCTAAGCCATTCGCATCCCCGAACCAGACATCGTCAGTCGAAAACCCAACAATCACACAAACAAAGGAGTAATCATGGCCATTCAGGACACCGTCACGGGCGTGCAGCACGTCGGCATCCCGACCACCGATCTCGAAGGCACCATCGCCTACTATGAGAAGCTCGGCTTCACGTGCCTCGGCATCTATCCGAACGGCGAGGACCGCTGCACCTTCCTGCGCCTGAACAACCTCACCCTCGAGGTGTGGACGATGGACCCGACCCCGATGGAGAACGGCGCGATCAACCACTTCGCGCTCGACTCCACTGACATCGAGGCGTCGTTCGCCGAAGCGCAGAAGCTCGGCCTGAACTTCGTCGAAGGCTCCATCCAGCACATCGACACGTTCTGGGAGCACGGCATCCGCTACTTCAACGTGCTCGGCCCGAACCACGAGGTCATCGAGTTCTGCCAGATCATGTAGCCGCACGCCCGCCGCAAGCGGGTCGTATCGGACTTTCCCATCACACCACGCCGGCGTCCACGCAACGTCGCGAACGCCGGCAAACCATGACACCAGTGTTTTCCAAAAGGGATTTAAAAAGGGATAACAGGGATTCACTATGAGCAACACAACCTCCGCAAAGACGCCGTGGGTGGAGAGCCCCGACGGGTACCTTGACCGCACGCCGGTCCTCCAGTTCGCCATGACCTCAGTGCTGTTCGCCTTCTGGGCGATCGCCTCCAGCCTCAACGACGTGCTGATCACCCAGTTCAAGCCCGTGTTCGAGCTGACCGACATGCAGACCGCCCTCGTGCAGAGCGCGTTCTACGCCGGCTACTTCATCATCGCCATCCCCGCCTCGCTGTTCATCAAGCGCACCAGCTACAAGGTCGGCATCATGACCGGCCTCGCGTTCTTCGCGCTCGGCTGCTTCATCTTCTTCCCGGCCTCTCGCCTGATCACGTACGAGATCTTCCTGTTCGCCATCTTCGTCGAGGCGATCGGCCTGAGCTTCCTCGAGACCTCGGCCGACACGTACGCCACGCTGCTCGGCCCGAAGCGCCTGAGCACGCTGCGCCTGAACGTCGCGCAGACCATGAACGCGCTCGGCCTGCTGACCGGCGTGCTACTCGGCAAGTACTTCGTGTTCCAGGACTCCAACCTGCACACCGAGATGGAGAAGCTGCGCAAGACCGACCCGCAGGCCGCGCTCGACCTCGCCTCCGAGCAGCTCGGCCGCACGCTGCAGCCGTACATCGTCGTCATGATCGTCATGCTCGTGTTCATCGTGCTGTTCGCGATCGTCAGGTTCCCGAAGTGCCGCCCGCAGACCAAGGAAGGCGACGTAGCCAAGGCCACGCTCGGCGAGACGATGACCTACCTCGGCCACAACGGCCGCTTCTGGCAGGGCATCGCCGTGCAGTTCATCTACATCGGCGCGCAGACCGGCATCTGGTCGTTCACCATGCGTCTGGCACTGAACGTGTCCGAACAGGCCGGCGCCCCGATCTCCGACCGCGAGTCCGCGAACTACATGATGATCAGCTACATCATCTTCTTCGTCGGCCGTATCTCCGCCTCCTACTTCCTGTCGAAGTTCCGTGAGACGCGCGTGCTCGCCATCTACATGATCGTCGGTTGCGTGGTGCTCATCGGCACCGCGTTCGTGCCGGGCATGGCCTCGGTCTGGCTGGCCGTGATCGTCAGTCTGTTCCTCGGACCGGGCTGGCCGACGATCTACTCGCGCACGCTCAAGACCGTCGAGGACCGTCGCCACACCGAGACCGCCGGCGCGATCATCGTGATGGCGCTCGTCGGCGGCGCGATCCTGCCGATGGCGCAGGGCGCGCTCTCCGACGCGGTGAACATGCAGTTCTCGTTCATCCTGCCGGCCATCGAGCTGCTCATCGTCGGCCTGTACTTCGTCTCCGAATTCAAGCGTGACAAGTACACCCCGGCCCAGCTCAAGGCCATGACCGAGGACGGCGAGATCGCCAACTGATCCTCCCGGATCGCCGGTCTTCCGCCTTCCGTAAGCTCCACGACTCCCCTTGCCGATATCGCTCTCGGTAAGGGGAGTTTTTTCGTATCCTGCGTGACGTGTGGCGTGTCGGACTACTAAAGCGGTTTAGAATAGTGCCGTACCAATTGATTAATCTCGTTAACAAAGAAGTTGGACCGGATATGACCTACACCGAAGTACCGCAGTCCGTCGCCGCGTTCATGCAGCGCATCACCGACCTGTGCGGCACCGAGCACGCGCGATGGGCCGAGAACTTCAACGCCTGCTTCGCCAACACGCTGCTCACCACCGTCAAACGGCACGAGGACGGCACCACGTTCCTGCTCACCGGCGACATCCCGGCCATGTGGCTGCGCGACTCGACCGCGCAGGTGCGCCCCTACCTCGTCATCGCCAAGGACGACCCCGACCTGTCCGACATGATCGCCGGACTTGTGCGCCAGCAGTTCCGGTTCATCGGCATCGACCCGTACGCAAACGCGTTCAACGAGGAGCCGAATGGGCACACTTGGGACCCGAACGACCAATCCGACTTCTCCAGCCCGTGGTTGTGGGAGCGCAAGTACGAGGTGGACTCGCTGTGCTACCCGATCCAGCTCGCGTGGCTGCTGTACACGAACACCGGTCGCACCGACCATTTCGACGCCGAGTTCGTCGCCGGCGTACGCCGCATTCTCGACGTGTTCGAGACCGAGCAGGACCATGCGGCGCGCTCGTCGTACTTCTTCGTGCGCGACTGCGACATCCCCACCGAATCGCTCGTCAACGACGGCAAAGGCTCCCCCGTGGCCGTCACCGGCATGACATGGTCGGGATTCCGTCCGAGCGACGACGCCTGCACATACCACTATCTGGTGCCGGCGAACATGTTCGTCGTCGTGGTCATGGACTATCTCGAACGCATCTTCGATGGCGGCATCCTCGACGATCCCGCCATCGCCGCACGCGCGAAGGCGCTGCGCGTCTCGGTCCGCGACGGCATCGAACGGCACGCGAAGACGATCAACCGCGACGGCGAGACGATCTACGCGTTCGAGACGGACGGACTCGGCCATTACAACATCATGGACGACAGCAACGTGCCCTCGCTGATGGCAGCACCGTATCTCGGCTACTGCGAGAACGACGATCCGACGTATCTGTCGACACGGCGCACGCTGCTGAGCGACGAGAACCCGTACTACTACGAGGGCGAACACCTGCGCGGCATCGGCTCGCCGCACACGCCGCCGCGGTACGTGTGGCCGATCGCGCTGGCGATCGAGGCGATGACCAGCGGCGAGCGCGACGCCAAGGCGCGCATCCTCGACCGGCTCGTCGCCACCGACGCGGGCACGCACCTCATGCACGAGGGCATCGACGTGGACGATCCCACGAAATACACGCGCGAATGGTTCAGCTGGTCGAATATGATGTTCTGCGAGCTGGTCATGGACTATTTCGGCATTCGCGTCAAGCGATGACGGTATTATGGAAAGCGCTTTCCATAATATGTTACATTGCGACCCCGGTGCAGCCGGCTTCGGCCAGTCGCACCGCCGCACTCACCAATCCAAGGGAGGAAACATATGAGCACCAATCCAAAGTACACGCTCGGCACCGAGGCCAACCGCATCTTCATGGCGTCCGAAACGTATGAGCTGCTGAACTTCGGCAAGGGCTTCCCGGCCGCGGTCGGCGGCTCCGGCTGGCTGAACTCCGACGGCACGATCGACCCGTCGCACGGCGAGGAGACGTGGATCACCAGCCGCATGGCGCACGTCTACTCGATCGGCGAGATGCTGGGCTACCCGGGCGCGGGCGAGCTGGCCGACAAGGCGCTGAATGGCCTCACGGGCGTGCTGCACGACGACAAGAACGGCGGCTGGTACCCGCAGGTGCACGAGGACGGCACGCCGGAGCCAGGCAAGGTCTGCTACGCGCACGCCTTCGTGATCCTCGCCGCCTCCTCCGCGCTGCTGGCCGGCCGCCCGGGCGCCAAGGAACTGCTCGACGAGGCGCTGGCCACCTACGACAAGCACTTCTGGGACGAGAAGATCGGATTCGCGGTCGATACGTGGAACACCGAGTTCACCGAGCTTGACCCGTACCGCGGCCTCAACGCGAACATGCACACCACCGAGGCGTTCCTGGCCGTGGCCGACGCCACCGGCGACAACTCCTATCGCGTGCGCGCCGGCCGCATCATCGACCATGTGATCGGCTGGGCCAAGGACAACAACTGGCGCATCCCGGAGCACTTCGCCTCCGACTGGACCGTCGAACTCGAGTTCAACGCCGACAAGAAGGACGACCAGTTCAAGCCGTACGGCGCGACCCCGGGCCACGGCATCGAATGGGCGCGTCTGATCACCCAGTGGGCGTTGAGCTCGTTCGCGAACCTCGACGGCGCGGCCCCGTACATCGAGGCCGCCGAGCACCTGTTCGCGCGTGCCGTGGCCGACGCGTGGAACGCGGACGGCACCGTGGGCCTCGCCTACACGACCGATTGGAACGGCAAGCCGGTCGTGACCGACCGCATGCACTGGACGCTGGCCGAGTCGCTCAACACCTCCGCGACGCTGTACGCGGCGACCGGCAAGGACGAGTACGCGCAGTGGTACGCCACGTTCGCGCAGTACGTCGACGAGCATGTGATCGACCACGAGGGTGGTTCGTGGTTCCACCAGCTCGACAAGGACAACCATGTGATCGGCACCGTGTGGCCGGGCAAGTCCGACCTGTACCACGCGTTCCAGTCCACGCTCATCCCGTTCCTCGACCCGTCGGTGTCCATCGCCACCGCGGTCAAGAACGCGGAGTGATCCGACTTACCTCTCCCCTTCCTCTATGACGGGAGGGTTGCGGCACCGCCCGACCAGCGGCGCCGCAACCCTCCCGATTTCTATATAGGGCTTTCGCGTAGGTTTGTTGTTGGTATCTAACGATCCCGAAACGCCAACGGCATCATCTTAGGCGCCCACCCTTCTCCTCTTCGCCACACCCTCTTTCTCGGCGCAACTATCTTCGGAGATCATCACCATTCTCCGAAAATAGTTGCAATGACGATATCCCAGCGCAACTATCTTCGGAAATTGCCCCCATGTTCCTGAATTTGTTGCACTGAGAGGTCTCCAGCGCAACGATTCTGGGAGAACGGGGCAAATTTCCGAGAATAGTTGCGCTGGCTGGAACACTGTCGATGATCAATCTATCGATTGATCGATACGGCGATACCTGAGCGATGACGCTCAGTATGTCTTGATGCCGAGATCGATGGTCAGCACGATGCCGGCGATGACGGCGGCGACGCGCATGACGTTCGCGGGGATGTGCCGCGTGATCGGCGGCGCGATGTAGCCGCCGATGAAGCAGCCGATGCACAGCATGATCGCGGCCGGCCAATCAACCACGCCGCGCACGATGAACACGACGGACGCGGTGATGTTCGCGCCCGTGCCGATCAGCGTCTTCAACGCGTTGATCTTGTGGAACGGGCCGATCTTGGCCGCGTCGAGCACGGCCAGCGCCACGGTGCCGGCGCCGGCGCCGAAGTAGCCGCTGTAGACGGCGACGGCCACCACGCCGAGCCACACCCACCATTTGTCGTCACGCAACGGCTGGACGGGCTGGTCCAGAGCACCCGGTTTCTTGCCTTCCAACTGCGCCTGAGCCGCGGCGGCGGCCTGCTTGGCCTGCATGCGCCCGCGCGGATTGAACGCGATCACCAGCGAGCTGAACAGGATCAGCGCCGGCGCGAGGTATTCGAACACCTTCGGGTCGAGGGCGAGCAGCAGGATAGCGCCCAGTACGCCGCCCACCGCGCCGATCGCGATGTAGATGGCCGAGCGCAGCGTCTGGCCCCTGAGCTCCTTGCGCGCGCCCAGCATGCCACCGATGCCGGTGCCGACCACGCCGACCGTATTGGTGGCGTTGGCCAGCACCGGGGGAATGCCGAGCGCAAGCAGGGCGGGATAGGAGACGAGCGAAGACGCGCCCACCGCATAGCCGACGAATCCCGCGCCGACGCCGGCCAGCAGGATCAGCAACAACGTCAATATCGAAAATCCCGCGATCACGGCGGTTCCTTCCTCATGGTGTAACTGCAACCTCGTGCGAGGATACGCCGGCCGACAGGCTCCCGGCGGCTTCGCCGCGGTATGTGGACATGGCGTCCATACGCGAAATGGGCGGAACCGGATTCGGTCCCGCCCATTTCATCATCGACGATGCCGTGTCGCAGCTCAGTGCACCGGCCAGTACGGTGCCACTTCCCGGTCGAACGCGTCGGAGACGCGCTTGGCGACCTCGTCGAACGGGGTATCCCACACGACCTGGTTGAAGATCTCACATTCGATGTCGCCGCGCCAGCCGGTGGCGGCCACAGCCTCGGTCAGCGGCTTGAAGTCGATCATGCCCTCCCCCATGTAGTGGCGGCTCAGCAGCACGTCCTTCTCGAACGGCGTGCGGTAGTCGCACACCTGATAGGTGGCGATGCGCCCCTCGCGGCCGGCGCGCGCGATCGAGTCGAGCACCTGCGGGTCCCAGAAGATGTGGAACGTGTCAACGGTCACGCCGACAGCCTTCGGGTCGAACGACGAGGCGATGTCGAGCGCCTGGCCGAGCGTGGACACGCACGCGCGGTCGGTGCAGTACATCGGGTGCAGTGGTTCGATGGCGAGCGTGACGCCGGCCTCGAGCGCATCCTTCTCGAGCTCGAACAGCGCGTCCTCGATGCGGCCGCGCGCGCCGGCAAGATCCTTGGAGCCTTCCGGCAAGCCTCCGACGACGAGCACGAGCGCCTTGCAGCCGAATGCGGCGGTCTCCTCGATGAGCTTGCGGTTGTCGTCGATGGAGGCGCGGCGGGCCGGTCCTTCGGGCATGGTGAAGAAGCCGCCGCGGCACATGGTGGACACGCGCAGGCCGGAGTCGGCGACCATCTTGACGGCTTCCTTGAGGCCCACGGCCTCGACCGGCTCGCGCCACAGGCCGACGCTGTGGTAGCCGGCCTTGGTGAGCGTGTCGATGGTCTGCTTCAAGTCGGCGTGCTTGATCGTCGCCTGGTTCATGGACAGAATCGGATTGGTCATGATTGCAACATCCTTTCAATGATTGTCATGTCGAGCGAACGTCGGAACTACCGTCATGTCGACCGAGCGTCAGCGAGCGGAGACATCTTCACAGTGGTTCCCGCCCGCCGCTCCCCGACCGACGTAACGCCGATCAGCGAATCCCGTTGATGGCGAGCAGCGCGTTCCAGCGTTCGGCGGCGAGTTCGGGCTGTTCGAACGCGCCGCAGTCGTTGGCGAGTTCGACGACGCGGCTCAGGTTGGGCAGGCTGCGCGCGGACTGCAGTCCCCCGACCATCTGGAAGGCGGGCTGATGACCGTTGAGCCAGCTCATGAACGAGACGGATGTCTTGTAGAACTCGGTCGGGTGGACGAACACCTGCTGGGCGAGCGCCTGCGTGGGTTCGAGGATGCGCAGGTATTCGGCCTCGTCGCCACGATCCAACGCCTGGATGGCCGCGGAGGCGTGCGGCGCGAGCACGCTGAACGCGCCGAGCAGCGCGTTGGAGTGCATGACGGTGCGGCCGCCGGTGCGCGGGTCGTCCTGCTCCGCGTCCTTGATGAGGTCGACGTAGTGGAAGTCGTCTCCGGTGAGCATCATCGTGCCTTCGGGCAGCATGGCGCGCATGTAGCGTTCGGAGTCGGCGTCGAG
Source organism: Bifidobacterium sp. LH_230 (assembly GCF_056357555.1). Lineage (NCBI taxonomy): Bacteria > Bacillati > Actinomycetota > Actinomycetes > Bifidobacteriales > Bifidobacteriaceae > Bifidobacterium > Bifidobacterium sp. LH_230. The sequence goes on along the minus strand of NZ_JBKEWJ010000002.1, from coordinate 240,353 downwards.
CAGGGACATCTTCACGCCACGCACCTTGCCGGGGTTGTGTTCGATGATGGTGAGCACGGTCTTGGACGCCGCATGCCAGTCGGGAGAGCCGAAGTAGCCGTGCAGCTGCGCGTCGAAGACCTCGCCGAGCCAGTGCAGGATGACCGGCTGCTTGGCGGCGCCGATCACCTCGTCGTACACATTGATGTAGTCGGCCGCGGACTGTGCGGTGCGGCACAGGTGACGCGAGCACATGATGACCGGACCGTCGCCGGCCTCCTCGCACACGTTCAGCTGTTCGAGGTACGCGTCGACGATCTCGCGCAGCGTGTAGTCGCCGCCCTGCTTGAGCTGGTCGGTGTTGACGCCGACCGACACGAGGTCGGCGGCGCTTCTGCCCCAACCTTCCTTGGCCGCGTATTCGCGGGCGGCCGCACCGGAACGACGCATGAGTTCGGCGGTGGCGGCCCAGTCCATGCCGAGGTTGCGCTGCGCGGTGTCCATGCAGTCGGCCACGCCGAGTCCCCACGACCAGACCATGCGACGGAAGCCGATCGTCGCATCCCAGTCGACTTCGGCCGGCCGGCCCGGCGTGTTGTCGGCCCATGCGAGCGGCACGACGTGCGCCGCCGCGTAGGCGACGCGCGAGGTGAGCGGATGCGTCGGTTTGGCGAACGCGGGGGCCGGGTTCGCTTCGACCGTGCGCGTCGCGCCGTTTTTGTCGATCAATGTGAATGTAGTCATATCGTCTCCCCTATATCAGTAGCGGCCTTCCGGAACCAGTACCTTTGCACCCTTGGCGGCGGATTCGTAGCCGAGTTCGGCCAGACGCACGCCGCGCGCGCCGGAAGCGAAGTCGTACGGATAGTCGGTGCCTTCGGCGAGCGAACGGATGAACTCCTCCCACTGCGCCTTGAAGCCGTTCTCGAACGTCTCGTCGGTATTGATCTCCTGCCAGCCGGCCATGTAGTCGTGCGGGTCCGGAACGTCCGGGTTCCAGAACGCCTTCGGGGTGACGTCGCGCACCTGGATCTCCGCGCCGAACAGACCGACGACAGCGGAGCCGCGCGTGCCGTCGATCTGGAATTCGAGCAGTTCGTTGCGGTAGACGCGCGTGTTCCACGAGGAGTTCATCTGCACGGTGATGCCGTTGTCCAGTTCGAAGATCGCATAGGCGGCATCCTCGGCGGTCGCGTCGTACTGGTTGCCCTGCTCGTCCCAGCGTTCAGGGATTTCGGTCTTCGCCTCGGCGTAGACGGACTTGATGTGGCCGAACAGGCCCTCGATCACATAGTTCCAGTGCGGGAACATGTCGGAGATGATGCCGCCGCCGAGTTCCTTCTTGTAGTTCCAGCTCGGGCGCTGCGATGCGCGCCAGTCGCCTTCGAACACCCAGTAGCCGAATTCGCCGTGCACCGACAGGATGCGTCCGAAGAAGCCGGACTTGATGAGACGGCGCAGCTTCAACAGACCCGGCAGGAACAGCTTGTCGTGCACAACGCCGGTCTTGACGCCGGCCTTCTCGGCCAGCTCGACGAGCTCGCGCGCGTCCTCGTAGGTTTCGGCGATCGGCTTTTCGGTGTAGATGTCCTTGCCGGCGGCGATGGCCTTCTTGATCGCGTCCGGTCGGGCGGAGGTGACGAGGAAGTCGGCGTACAGCGGGTAGGCCGGGTCGGCGAGCACGGAGTCGAGGTCGGTGGTGTACTTGAGTCCACCGTGCTTTTCGGAGGCTTCCTTGAGCTTGGATTCGTGGCGTCCGACGAGGATCGGGTCGAGCTGGACGCGAGAACCGTCCGCGAGTTCCACGCCTCCCTGTTCGATGATGGGCAGGATGGAGCGGCACAGGTGCTGCCGGTATCCCATACGCCCGGTCGCACCGTTCAGAATCACGCCGATGGTCTTGTCTGCCATATCCGTTCGTTTCCTTTCATTGATTGCGGCTTTGCAGTCACGGTCTTCTGTCTTGCGCTTCGCCGAGTCAGTCGACGACGATCCGCCGCAACTCTTTGGTAAGCGCTTTCCATTGCTTACCAATATACACACCAGTCACATGTTAGGCAAATCACAGAAACGCCGACAGCAGCAGATCTTCCTCGATCAGCCCCTGCCCAGCAATCGCGGTAAGCGATTTCGGAAACATATGCTCCTAGCAGGCATAAAGATGCCGCTTCGCCCATGCGGCCATTTTGGTCATCGACCATCCTCGGTCGCCTCTCGTCCGCTCCAGACAATATCCACCTCATACGGTTCGGGGTCCGCCCTGTGCGCCTTCGCTCCCGACACAGCATCCACGAACAGGCGGACGCATCCCGCCTTTTCGAACTCGTCGCGTTGCAGCCCAGCCGCTTGGGTAGTGCCCGAGATCTTGCGCACTACCACACAGTCAAACGAGGCAAAACAAGTTAGGAGCACAACGGTTCACAACATCGGATTCCGCTTTGGTTCCTCGGCAAGACCGCCGGCGGCCCCGGGCGCGGGCACGAGCGGGACGGGGCGGCCGCGCCGATCCAACGCTGTTATCACGACATAAGTTTATCCATCCCCACGAGCCGTACGGAATCATCGGCGGCGGCGATGTCAGCAAGCTGAAGCGTGAATCCTCCCAGAGAGAAGAGCATGAACCAACGCTGCGAAGCCTTGAGCCCAGCCGCACGAGTACGCAGCAACTCCAGCATCGACGCGTCCATCGGCACGTTGCGGAACTTGCATTCTCCGGCGATCGCCTTGGCACCGGCCCCATCCACCGCCACGACATCCATCTCGTCGGTCTTGTCCCACCAGCGGCCGACCTTGCTGACATGGAACGGCATTGAACCCCGGATACTTTCCCTCATCAGCCATGCGGCGCACATTCGCTCGAACGCGCGGGATGCGTAATCGTGCAGCAGAGGACGGATCATGTCATCCCAGACGCCGTCCGCATCGCCGCCGTCCAGCCGCGAACGGTTCGGATAGACGAAGGAATACCAGAATCGAAAGTACTCGTCCGAAAGCCGGTACAGGCCACGCGTCCCCTTCGCGTGCTCGGCGGGCTTCGCGGTGACCGGAAACTCGCGTTCCACGATGCCGACCTCCATCAGGGACGACAGGTAGAACCCCAGAGCGTTCACGGGAATCAGCGTATGGGCGGCTATGTCGTTGAGACGCGTGTTACCCAATGCGATGGCACGAATGATGGTGCTGTACTTGGCCGTTTCACGGAATTCCTCACGCATGAGCACGTCGGGTTCCGAATACAGGGCCGCGCCGCGCCGCAGGATGAATCGCTTCACGTTCCACTCCAGGCTCCGATCCGGCAGGAACGTCGCCAGATACTGGGGAACACCGCCGAGGATCGAATATGCCAGAGCCTTGTCTTCATCCGAATAATCAGGAAAGAACTTGACCGCGTCCCAGTACGGCATCGGCTGCATCTTGAGCACGCCGGTGGCTCGCCCATACAAAGGCGCCTTCTCCGAGAGGATCTCCTTCTCGATGAAACTCATGGCACTGCCACACAGCACGATCATCAGGTTCGCATGGCGGAACGTATGATCCCACAGATTCTGCAGGATCGACGGCAATGAGGGATCGGACTTCACCAAGTAGGGAAACTCATCGATGACTATCAGACGGCGACGTCCGTCGGCAGGAGCAGGCAGTACGGTCAGATCATCAAGCGCAGCACGCCAGTCCGCATACCGGTCGAGATATTTGCCAGCAGGCGCACCGGCCTCGAACATGACGCGCGAGAACTGCTCCAACTGCTCCTCACGAGTGCCCATCTGCGCGGAAAAGAACAACGTGGGACGATTCTTGGAGAAATGCGCCAGCGTCTCGGTCTTGCCCACGCGCCTACGACCGTAGAGAATGACCAGCTGCGCCCGTGGGTCTTCGTAGCAATCCTGAAGGAAGGAAAGATCATCTTCACGTCCGATAAACACCATACGGCCAGACTATAATATAGTCGCAACTTGTATAGTCATAACTATATGAGTCTCGACTATAAAGATTATGACTGCGCTCCAAACATGAATACGACCGCAAAAAGATCTCCGATGACCAGTGAACGAACCCTGAACGTGTACATGGACGGCCGGCCGGCTCACTGGCCATGAGCGGGACGGGCAATCTGTCCTTCTCGTACTTCAAAAAGACCACGCAAGCACTCCCTCGCCGTGATGTTGTGGCGAGTAAGGAGAGGTCCTATCTGAAATATCACGCAACCGGACCTTCTCACGTGATGTTTCGACCAGCAAATCATCCCTGCTATCCAAAACATCACGCAAACAGGCTGGATTGCGTGATGTTTGTGATAGGAACACCGGGCAAGTATCCCGAATATCACGCGAACCGATACGCGCGACCGAGCCACGGCGACAGGAAGATGAGCGCGCGCCGACGGGACACCCCCAGTCGACAATCAGGATGCGTTGCGGTGACAAGGTAATTGCAGAAGAGGAACCGACGATTAGTGCCGCGTGGATATTGATAACGGCCGGCGGAGGTACCTGCAGAAAAAGTCCAATGCAGTGGCGTCGCGGAAAATGGGCCAAAGAGAGCTGCGGAGAGGGGCATAGAAGAGGAGCGGCGGCACGCTCCGATTTCGGAATTCCCGAGGGAGCATCAGGCCCAACACCCAGGACGCGGGCATGCTCCGGAATGGCCCACATCAGCAAAACACACTACGGCACAAACGACTCGGCGGCGAACCGAACAACCACCCACCGCACATTCACGCCGCCCGACGCGAAATCATTCCGGCTTGACATCGTCTGTCGTTAGGTTTAACGTAAAACGTAAGCATTGAGTAAGCCGTTCACGCATGTCGAAGGAGAGACTCGTGAGCCAACTGATGAAACCGCTGACGTTTCTGCTGATCATCCTGATCGGATATCTGCTCAAGCGCGTCGGCCTGTTCGGGGCGAAGGACTACCGCATCATGCAGGTCGTGGTGTTCGACGTGACGCTGCCCGCGTCGATTCTCGTCTCGTTCGCCACGAATCCGCACAGCGTCGATCTGCTGTGGGTCACCCTGTTCGGCTTCCTCGCCGCGTTCGTCCCGGTGCCGTTCGTGTTTCTCGCCAGCCGCAAACGCCCGGTCACTGACCGCGCGTTCCTTATGCTCAATTCGTCCGGCTACAACATCGGCAATTTCTGCTTCCCGCTGCTGCAGGCGTTCTACGGCTCCGGCGCGATCGTGACCGGCGCGATGATGGATATCGGCAACGCGATCATGACCACCGCCGGCAGCAACGTGATGACCACGACGCTGCTGCACGTCGATCCGAGCCGTCCGATCACCGAGCAGCACGCCGGCGACGCGCCGACCCTGCCGGCACCGCCCCGACCGGCCACCGCAGCCGCCCGCCGCGCCGCGCGGCTCGCGCAGCTCAAGACGATCGCGCTCGGTTTCGTCAAGTCCGGACCGTTCGACATGTACATGATCATGACCGCCGTCGTGCTGTTCAATCTGCCGATTCCGAAGCTGTTGGCCGACGTGCTCACGCCGTTCGCGGACGCGAACCCGTTCTGTTCGATGCTCATGGTCGGCATGCTCATGGAGCTTCCCGGCAGCCGCAACGACGTGCGCAATCTGCTGCAGGTGATCGGCTGGCGAATCCCGTTCGGCGTGCTGTTCGCGTTGGCCGCATGGTTCCTGCTGCCGCTCGACCTGGTGACGCGTCAGGCCGTGGCGCTCATGTGCTTCGCCCCGACCGCCGTGTTCTGCACGCTGTTCACCGACCGCGTGCTCGGCAACGCGAAGCTCGCCGGATTCACGCTCGCCACCACCAGCTTCATCGCGATGTTCCTCATGACCGGACTGCACATGCTCATGCAGTAGCCCCGTCATGAACCGGCCGCCGGCACACCGCGGCCTGTCCGCAAAACGTCCACCAACCATCTAACCAATCCAAGGAGAACCATCATGACCACCTGCCACATCACCGTCGATGCCGCGCACCCCACCGGCGCGCTCGACCGTTCCTGGCGCTACATCGGCTACGACGAGTGCAACTACACGTACACGCCCGAAGGCAAGGAGCTGCTCGCCAAGTTCGGCGCGCTGCCCGACGCGCCGTATTACGTGCGCACGCATTTCATGTTCTGCAACGGCAGCTGCCATGGCACGCAGAAGTTCGGCTCGTCGAACATCTACCGCGAGGATGCGGCCGGCGATCCGATCTACGACTTCACGTACTACGACCTCATCCTCGACACGATCCTCGCCACCGGCAACAAGCCGTTCGTCGAGCTCGGCTTCATGCCCGAGAAGCTCGCCGATCCGAAGTACAAGGAACAACCGGAGCTGGGCGGCGTGAACCACTACCGCGAGGTCGGCTGGACGTATCCGCCGGAGAGCTACGACAAGTGGCATGACTTCATGCTCACCGTCGCGCGCCATCTGGCCGAGCGGTACGGTGAGGACGAGATCAGGACGTGGTATTTCGAACTGTGGAACGAGCCGGACATCTTCTACTGGTCGGGCACCGACGAGGAGTACTGCACGCTGTTCGACTACACCGAGCACGCGCTGCACGAGGCGCTTCCCTCGGCTCGGCTTTCCGGCCCGGCCTGCACGAGCGTCTACCTGCACAACGGCGGCCGCCGGCTCATGCAGACCTTCCTCGCACACTGCCGAGAGGGACATAACTCCTGCACGGGCGAGACCGGCGCGCGGCTCGATTTCATCACGTTCCATGCGAAGGGAGCGCTGCTGCCGGGCAACGATGTGGCCGCCAAGTCGGTGCCGAGCGTGGGCAGTCTCGTCCACCAGACGGAACTCGCGCTGGACGTGATTCGCGACGAGGGCTTCGCCGACCGAGAGGTCGTGATCTCGGAGGCCGATCCTGACGGTTGGGCGGCGGGCGGCATCGCCGACAATCCGAACATGCGCTTCCGCAACACCGAGTACTACGCGTCGTGGGTGGCGGCCGCGTACACGCGTCTGCACGAGCTGTGCGTAAGCCGCGGAGTCACGGTGCGCCCGCTCGCATGGGCGTTCATGTTCCCGCAGGAGGAGTGCTTCGCCGGCACGCGCACGTTCTCGACGCTGGGCATCGACAAGCCGGTGATGAACACGTTCCGCATGTTCTCGCAGTTGGGCGGACAGACGGTCGCGCTGGGCAGCGACTGTGAGGCAGACGGATCGTTCGACCGTAGGCTGATCGCCGATTTCGATGAGAAGACGCCGACCACGTACACCGGCGAGGGCGCACAGACGGTGATCGCCGGCGTGGCGACGCGCGGCACGGCCGATACGATCGACGCCGGCTCGACCGACGACGATGCGCTGCGCGTGCTCGTCTATTCGCACTGCGACGACGTTGACCTGCACGAGAGCCACGAGGTGGAGCTGCGCATCGATGGCCTGGAGCCGGGCCGGTACCGTGTGACCCACCAGCGCATCGACCACGACCATTCGAACGCGCACACGCCGTGGCTGGCCGAGGGCAGCCCGAAGTACCCGCAGGGCGAACAGTACGATCGGATTCGCAAAGCCGGCGCATTGCAGGAGCTGGAGCCGGAACAGACCGTGACCGTGCCGGCCGACGGCGGGGACGCGACGCTGCGGTTCGCGATGCCGACGCACGCGGTCTCGCTGCTGACCGTGACCCGCGAGTAGCCCGCGCGCGATCCGAACCGATTCGCAGTTCGACCGGCCGACGCAACAAAACACGACCTGCATGTGCCCTCCCGACACAGGCAGGTCGTTTACTATGAACGATATGAGCGAGCAGTACGAACACGACGTCGATCCGGCGGCCATATCCGCGCCGGTCACCTTGGCCGATATCGCCAAGGCGACCGGCTTTTCGCAGATGACCGTGTCCAACGCGTTGCGCGGCAAGCCGAACGTGAGCGAGGCGAACCGCGAGCGCATCCGGCAGGTGGCGCGCGATATGGGCTATCAGGCGAATGCGGCGGCCATGATGCTGCGTAACCGCCGCAGTGGCATCATTCAGGTCGTGGTCGACGATTTCGAGGTGCCGTTCCATGCGCGCATCGCCAAATACCTGACGCAGGAGGCCGTCCGGCATGGTTATCAGGCCGTGGTGCGTCAGTCATCGAGCTCCGAACGCGAGGAGATTCGCGCGATTCGTCCCGATCCGGGGCTGGTGTATGACGGTATCATCCTCGATGCGCCGAACATCACCGAGGATCAGGTGATCGGCCATGTGCAGGGCAAGCCGGCGTTGGTCATCGGCGACTGCGCGTCGTTCACGCGCGTCGATTCGATGGACACCGCGTGCGTGGACGGCGTGGCTGCAGCCGTGGAACATTTATGGAATCAGGGATGCCGTTCGTTTCGCGTGTTCGGCGCGCAGCGGCCGTCCGGCCAGTCGCCGGTGCATGAGACCGGCAAGGGATTCGGCGTGCGGCGCATGGCGGCCGTCGAGGAAACGCTGCGCGGTCATGGCGTGGTGCTCTCGGACATCCGGCGCGTGCCCTGCGAGTGGACGCTGGCCGGCGGACACGAGGCCGCCTTGCGCATGATCGATGATGCTGTCTGGAAGGACGATATGGATGCTGGTCGATGCGTCGGCGTCATCTGCCTGTCAGACGTGATCGCGCTGGGTGCGCTCGGCGCACTGGCGGAGACCTGCATATCGGTGCCCGAGATGGCGAAGGTCACCGGTTTCGACGGCATTCCGATGGCCGAGTACGCGGTGCCGGCGTTGAGCACGGTGGAGATGGACGTTCCCGAAATGGCACGCATGGTCATGCGCCGCATGGTCGCCGCGATCGAGGCGCGTGCCAAAGGCGAGCCCGCTCCCCCGGCCACGCATGAATCGATCCCCTACCGGTTCATTCCCCGCGCCTCTACTTCCAGCGCGCTATCGTAACGGACACCGCGGCAACTGCACGCATACCACGGCAGCTCACCGGCAAACAGTCATCAACGGCATCACAGCGTATCCGTCATGTCATGTCTCGCGCACCAGACGAGGCAGCGAATCGACGCGAATCATCGACGCCGCGGCGATGACGCCCAATATCACGCCGCAATAGGCGGCGATCATGCCTCGCAGCGCCACATCGCACCAGATCGTCAACGCGTCGCTCGTTCCGGAGGCCGACGGAGCGAGCACCATCGCCAGCAGTCCGCCGACGCTCAAGCACGCGGGCAGCATCCATCCCGACACCGTGGCCGCGACGTGCAAGGCGATCTGCGCCACACCGGCGCCGAAGTGCCGTTCCATCGCCAGTTCGACCAGTCTCGTGCGCACGCATACCGCACCGATCGCGGCGAACACGATCAACGCGATCAGCGGCGCGAATCGACTCGGCCGCCCGGTATAGTCCTCGGAACCCGGCGGCGTGGACGACAACAGAGGATTGAGGTTCGTGGGCAAGGTCACGTCTGCGATGCCCAGCGCATCCTCTCCGCCATCGGCGACCGCGGCGTACAGCGCGTCGCGTATCGAAGCGGTCATCGGCCACGCGCGCACCCAGCAACTGTCGAACACGCCACTGCGTTCGTTCGCCGGCGCATCGACGAACATCACGTTTGCATACTGCGGCTGACGTCCGTCATTCGGCCAGTCATAGACGCCAGTCACGGTCATGCCGCCGCCATTGCGCATATGCAGTTCGTCGCCGACTCCAAGGCCGAGCCGGTCGGCGATGCCACGCGCGACGATCAGGCCACGACTCCCCTCAACGTCGAGGATCGGCGCGGGATCGGCGGATGTTTCGTAAGCGACATAGGGTGCATCAGGCAATGCCAAAACGGTGACCGGCTCCGTGACGCGTATCGCCATCGCACCTTGGACGCCGGAAATGGATGTCAGGTTGCCGCATGCCACACCGTCGATGCGTTCCGGAGCGTTGACGATCATGATGTCGCCTCCCGCACGACGGTATGCTGCGGACCCATCGAGCAGCTGCCGCACGTTGAGCGCATCGAATCCGCAGCATAGCAACAGGATGATGACCGTGGCCACGAACCACAACAGCGGATTGCCGACCGAACAGTGAAGGTCTCGCGACGCTTCGGACAGTGGCCAAAGCCACGGTCGGTTGCGATGTTCCGCAGATCTACGGGACATCCGATGATTCCGATTGTCTGCGTCGTTCATTCCAATGCCCCTAAATCGAGTACATCGTCGCAGGCGGATCGCAGTTCGCCGTCATGTGTGGCGACGACCGCGACGCATCCGAGCGCCGACAGCTCCCGAATGCAGGAGATCACCGTGCGCGCGCTGGCACGGTCGAGGGACGCGGTGGGTTCGTCCACCAGCAGCATGTCGCAGGATGTGGCCACGGCTCGCGCCAGCATCAGCCGCTGCGCCTCGCCGCCGGACAGGCTTCCGTAATCGTGTCTCGCAATCTGCGCCAGGCCAAAGCGCCGCAGTATGACCCACGCATGGTCTTCTGCGGTACTGCGCGGCAGTCCATGCACCATCATCGGCAGCACGACATGGTCGATCACGCTGCGTCGGGACACACCGATCGGTTTTTGCGGCACCCAGTTGAACGAACGGATTCCACGTTGTTCCACCTTCCCCTCCACCGGCGTCAGCCATCCGGCAAGCAGGGCCAACATCGTGCTCTTGCCGCATCCGGATGGTCCTACCAGCGCATGCACGCGTCCGGCATCCAGCTCGGCGTTCACATGTCGGAACAGGAACCGTCCCGGATCATACGCATAGCCCACTTCGCTCAGCACGACGCACGGCTCCGCATCCTCAGTCATGAGCATCCCCCGACGTTGGGCGTAAGCCGTACTTCGCCGTCCGGCACGGTGCCATCCACGGTCTGGATATAGGACCGACCAAGCATCGAGCCGACGACGCGCACCGGTAGTGCACGGCCATCGATCACCACGCACGCCTGGTTGTCGCTGCCGGAAGCCGTGCCGATGGCCGAGGCCGGCACCACGCCCACTTCCACCGGTGTACGCAACGCCCATTGCACGCTGATCTTGCGTACCCCGTTCTGAGAACCGCTTGACAGAAACGGCAGGGAACGAGAAAACGCCGTGAGGTCGGAGATCTCTCCCGTGTCACTGATGTCGAGCCGTTCGTCACCAGCCAATACCACGCGTTTGCCCGAGGCGACGCCCGATGGCAGGCTTTCCGCCTTGGCCGATCCGGCGACGGCGGGCAATACGGCGATCGGCTCGCCTTGCTGTAGTTCCTGGCCGAGCACGGCGGGACATGTCGCCACGCTCACCGTGTCGGCAGGCAGCCATGTCATGTCCGTAGTGCGGATTGTCGTATAGTCATCGGGCAGCGGATTGCCGACGTCGGCGGACGCGGTTTTGAATGCCTCGATGGTGTCGTTCGTGATCGTATCGCCGGAAAGCGTTCCGGCTCGTATTGCCGTCAGCGCATCGTTCAGTGATGCCGCGTCCTCACCGCGGGCACCCACCGGTAGGTCGCGCCAGAACGGTTGTTTGGCGGCCAGCATCAATACGCCTCGCCCGTCGATGGATACCAGCGATGTGCCTGATGAGAGCACGGCTCCCGGCTCGCATGACGATGCGGTGACCATGCCGGATCGCGGTGCGGTGACCGGCGGCATGGCAATCTCCTCGGCGTCGATGGTAATCGAGCGGGCGTCGTCCGTCGTTCTGCGTTCGATGGCGATCGAGGCATTTGGGTCGGCGACGGACAATGATCGTGGCGTATGCGGGGCGACGATGATCGACGCGGTCCCTGCGCCAAACAAAATGCAGGAGACGGCCAGAAGCGCGGTCATCTGGCGGCCCGGCATCCGTTTCCTGCTGGCACGCGGCCGTCTGTCAGAATCATCGTTCCCGTCGTGTTCACCGTCGCCGACGACATGCTTCCTCAACCGGAACATCGGTCTCATCTGCCGGTCAACGGCGAATGCGCGATATGATGGAGCGGATCGTTGACGCATTGGTCAAACTGCCGCTTGGTCGGACTGGCCTCGTCCAACGAGTCGTAATCGGACAGCGGACTGGTGCCATTGTCCACCAGCCGTTCGAATTCGTCGTAGGTATATCCGGCATCCAGCAGACCTTGCTCTTGATAGCACTGGAATCGGTATGGTTCCAAGTCGACGTCGTCGGGGTTGCGTACCGCCTGGTAATACACTTCCTTGATGCTTTCATATCCCGTATCCAGGCCGCATGTCGTGCTGATATCGGCTCGCTGATCCTGCGTATACCGGTCGTTTTCCTTCTCCACCAACCCTCCTCCGTTATCTCCGAACCAGTAGTCGACACCGACCTTGAGCCCGTATTGCGCATAGCAGTCGATCGAGCGACGTTCAGCCTCGTTCATTTCGTCCGCCGTGATCCTGCGGTCGGCGATGACTTCACGAATGAAATCGGCGTGCGTCCATGCCGCGTCGTCCTTCAGCGTCGCGACATACGAATCGGTCAACGTGACCGTATCCGTATATCCCATATACGTCAGTTGGGTTCCCGACGGCGCGGACCCTTCGTCCACTGTGACGCTTCCATTCGCCTCGGCCGAAGGAGCCGCACCGCCGTCGCCGCCGACGACGGTCGCACCGCAACCGGAACAGCACAGCACCGCTACGGACAAGGCCGCAAGTTTCCTGAAAAACCCATGCATAACAAAACCCTACACCAAACGATCGGGTGAAATGCGGGAGGCATCGTGCAAGCAGGCCGGTGGACGCGAGATCCTTCACGTCGTCGGGCACACGCACGCCTTCATCGGCAAGACCTCGGATCACGCCGAGCGCCAACGTGTCGTTGCAACACACCAGTCCGTCCGCGTCAAGCCGACCACCGCGAGCCAGTTCACGCCCGACGTCGGCGGCACAAAAAGGTGGTGGTTTTCTCTCGCTGACGGTACCGTCAGCGAGAGAAAACCACCACTCGGACGAACATATGATGGCGACGACTGTTCCCACACCGGCGGGTCATCGTCATCGGCGAACCGCGAGTCAGTATTCCTCGCGGTACTTGAGCGGTTTGCCGGCGGCCGCGCGGGCGACCTCCTCGGCCACATTGAGACCCATCGCATGCAGCTCCGAACCGGTCGACCCGGCGATGTGCGGGGTGAGGATCACGTTCGGCATATCCCACAGCGGCGAGTCGCTCGGCAGCGGCTCGGGCCAAGTCACGTCGAGGATCGCGTTGATGCGGCCGGTCTTGAGTTCGGCGATCAGCGCATCGTGGTCGATCACGCGGCCACGCGCCGAGTTGAGCAGCGTCGCGCCGTCCTTCATCAGGCCGAGTTCGCGGGCGCCGATCATGCCGCGCAGCGGCGGGATGTCGGGCGCGTGCAGCGAGACGATGTCGGACTGTGCGAGCACCGTGTCGAGGTCGGCCTTGGTGGCGCCGTACGATGCGGTTTCGTCGGCGGACATGTCGATCGCGTAGGCGAGCACGTCGAGGCGGGTCATCTGCAGCATGGTCATAAGTCGGCGGCCGATGCGCGACGACGCGCAGACTAGGCCGACGGTCTTCTCGTAGTTGCCGACGTTCGCGAACACGCTTTGCACGTCCACCCAAGCTCCCCAGCCGCGCTGTTCGTGGTACATGCGTTCGGCGCGGAAGAACTGCTTGTTGGCAAGCAGGATGTTCGCGAAGCAGTATTCGGCGACGGGCAGCCCGTTGAGATATCCGGAGTTCGACAGTTCGATGCCGCGCGCCTTGGCGGCCTGTTTGGCCACGTCGTCGGTGAAGATGCGGGCCGCGGCGCCGCTGGCCGCGAAGATGCCCTTGAGGTCCGGCATCGCGGCGAGCACCGCCTCGTCGATCAGCTGTTCGCCGCCCCATCCGGTGATGATGTAGTCGGCTTTGGCGATGCGTTCGGCGTTCGCGGGGTCGCGGAAGTCCGTCACGACGACCGGCTCGCCGGTCTCGTCACGGTCGTAGTCGGCGACGAGATCGAGCTCACGCCACGCGTCGGCCCCCATGATTTTGCCGATCAGATCGGCCGGGCGGAATGAGAACACGACGAACGGCCTGCTTTCCCGCTGCGTTCCGGCAATGTCCGACGACTGCAATGACTCCTGCGTCATATCCTGCTCCTTTGACGACGTTTCCTCAGACCGACAAGATTCCAAAAGCCTGCCTGCCTGATTATATGCCGACTGAAAACGCTTTCCAGCGCGTTGCCATGTCTTGCATGAGAAGGTTACCTCAGCGTCCGGTTCCCGGGATTGTGCGGAAACAATCCCGGGAACCGGCCCATGTGCATATGAACATGTCACCGCCCGGAATTTCAATGATTCGCATCTGACCAATGTGCATTATTGTGCGGTTTGCAGTTCCCGGGATATAATCCGTCAATCCCGGGAACCGCCCCACCCACGCAAGCCGCCACGACAACAAGCCAGGTCAGGACCGCTCGCCTACAACAGGGCCGCAGACCTCCACAGGCTCCTTGGCCGGCACGAACCGGCAGTGGCGGTTGATCAGGTTGACGATCTGGCCGGTGATGACCGCGGCGACAACCGTGCCGAGACCGAGGCCGTCGATGCGGCCGAAGAAGACGAGCGACATGATGCCGGCGATGATGACCAGCGAGACGTCGAAGCAGACCTTGACCGTGCCGAAGCGCACCTTGGTCACGACCGCGAACGCGTTCACGACGCCTTCGCCGGGCACCATGATGAGTCCGGGCGCGACCTCCATGCAGATGCCGAGCGCCAGGATCGCGCAGCCGAGCAGCAGTCCGACGCCCTGGCTCCACCATGCATCCGGCACGAACCACGCGAGCAGGCGCATGCTCACGTCGAGCGTGGCCGCGAACCAGAACGTGGCCGCCAGCTGCAAGTACTGGACGGGGTGGAAGTCGCGGCGCAGCAGCGCGATCTCGATGAGGAGGAACGCGACGTTGACCACGAAGGTCGTGACGCCGAAGCTGATCTGCGGGAAGCGCAGCGTCGTCACCCATGCGATGCTCGAGATCGGCGAGGTGCCGAGCGCGCTTTTCGTGATGAGCGCGATGCCGAACGATTCGACGGCAAGCCCGGCCAGAAAGCAGATGATCCGCTTGACGATATATGGCATGTTCGTTCCTTTTCCACACGTGTGCGTCCGTCGCCGACCATCGACCATTACAGGGAGCCACCGCGATTGCATCGGCGCGGATATGTCAACCGATCGTCACTATAGCACAGTTTGGAAAGCGCTTACCATAAATAAAACTTGATTATATGAACTTATATAACATAAGTGAGCTATCTAACAGCAACCGCTTACCTGACGGCTGGCACGTCATCGACATGCTCAGGCCGCACAGCGGCCCCAGCTACCGCATCGGCACGGCACGCTCGGAATCGCGCAAACACGGCCTGCCCTGCACCACCTCGACGCGCGATGGCGGCAACGCGACCCGGCCGCGGCGCGAACGGATCTGCTCGTAGAGCAGACGGAACGCCCGCTCCCCCATCTCATGGAAGTTCTGCGTGTAGCTCGTCAGCGCCGGCTCCCACATCGGCGCGAAACTGCGGTTGTCGAAGCCCACGACGCTCACGTCGTCGGGCACGCGGCGGCCGGCCTCGCGCAAACCCTTGATCACGGCGATCGCCGTCTCGTCGCCGCCGGCGAAGATCGCGGTCACGTCGGCATGCCCACCCAGCTCACGCCCGGCGCGCACCGCAGCGTCCAGGTCGCCGTCCGCTACCACGACCGGCTCCGGGACCGTAAGGCCGCGCTCCTCAAGCGCATCGCGCCAGCCGTCGGCACGCGAATTGCCGCTCTCCTCCTCGACCTGCCCCACATATTGCACGCTGCGATGGCCAAGATCGAGCAGATGCATCGTCATCCAACGCCCGCCGTCACGTTCGGCGTTGATGATCTGGTAGTCGCCGTCGCCGAACCCCCCGCCGACGACGACCAGCGGCAGATCCTTCGGGATATGCTTCAGAGCCTCAATTCCCGAACGATCGTATTCGTAGACGATCACGCCGGCCGGGCGCACCGTCAGCCCCATGCGCACGCGCGCGGCGACCGACCCCATGTCCTGCTCGTCAAGCGAGACGATATTGAGCAGAAACCGACGTTTGCGGGCCGCGGCCTCCGCGCCGTGGTTCGTGGCCGACGTGGAGAATGCGTCGGGATTGGCCGCGAACACCGCCACCGTGTCCATCTCCTGATTCGACAAGGCTCGGGCGACGGCGCTCGGTTCATAGCCGAGCTGTTTGATGGCCTCGGCAATGCGGCGTCTCTTGTCTTCGGCGACGTTGACGGTGCCGTTGAGGTAGCGCGACACGGTGGGAGCGGAGACGCCGGCCAGCGCGGCGACGTCCTTGATGACCGGCTTGCTGTGTCCCGCGCTTTTCGCCATTCGCTGTCGCCCTTCCGTCTTTGATCACGTTAGTCTGTCGGCATTGCCGAAAACCATTGTAATCATTGCGAAACGCCGAAGTCGAACCGCAGCACTTGCCATGGTCGTCGATTCACGCTATTATGAAACCGGTTTCAGAAATGAAGCCAAACATAAGTAACTGCGTACGTCAAACGATTTACGCACCAACGAAAGGAAATATTATGTCTCTCAAGGATTCCATGATGCGCGGTCTGGCTCTGTACGGCATGAGCGCGATGGCCAAGTCCGCTCCGGCCAGCAGCAAGGTGCTCAACGACATCATCAACGCCGCCAACGACGAGAAGATCGCCCGCTGAGTCGCGAGCCCCCATCGGCTCACGAAACGACGATCCATATGCATAACTCAATACAGCATAACCGAACAACAACTGAATAAACGGACAACGGCGTCCACTCTATCTTTTCAAGACTTTCCCAACATGACGAAACGGGGTGGGTTCGCACCAGCGGACCCACCCCGTTTCGTCATGCACGCGCAGCCGTCAGTCGCGGCCGATGCGCGAACCGAAGAACGCGTACCACGCGTCGTACAGGAACAGCGGAACCATCGCAAGCATCGCCATCTCGATGCCGGCCGCATCCTGGATGACACCGAGGATGAACATGATCACCGCGCCGCCGACGATGCTCATCACCACGATCGACGAACCGGTCTTCGCCGCCGCACCGGTCGCACCGCGCAGGGTCAGCGAGAAGATCGTCGGATAGCCGATCGAGACGAACAGGAACGAGACGAGCAGCGCGATCACGGACACGCGGCCGAGACCGAGGAAGACGACGACCATAAGCGCCGCGCCGATCAGCATGTACCAGCCGAGGATCTTGGCCGGGTCGAAGCGGGTCATGAGCGGCGTGGTCAGGAACCGGCCGAGCGTGAACAGCAGCGCCATCACCGACAGCAACGTGGTGGCGAATCCCGTCGTGGTGCCCTCGCCCCAATGCTTGAGCGCGTAGGCGGAGAACATGGCCATGCCGCCGGTCTGGATGCCGAGGAACACGAACTGCGCGAACACGCCGAGCAGGAAGTACGGCCGGCGCAGCAGGTTGGCGAACGAACCGCTGCCCTGCTTGGCGGACGCATCCGAGGCGGCGTCATCGTCGTCGCCGGGCGGGGTCGGCAGCTTGACGGCCACGAAGATGATGAGCAGCACCGCGAGCGCGATGCCGATCGTCAGGTAGATGCCGCGCGTGTCGGAGAGGAACTTCGTCTTCGCCTCGTCGAATCCCGGCTTGCCGGGCGCGACGGTGTCGGACAGGATCTGGCCGAGGATGAGCGGGCCGGCGACGGTGCCGATGCCGTTGAAGCTCTGCGCGAGGTTCAGGCGGAACGATTCGCCCTTCTCGTCGCCGAGCTTGGTGATGTACGGGTTGCAGTTCGCCTCGAGCGAGGCCGCGCCGAGCGCGATGACGAACATGGCCAGCAGGAACAGCACGTAGCTGGACGTGCCGGTGGCGGGCGCGACGATGAGCGAGCCGATCACGAACAGGGCGAGGCCGCAGATGATGCCGCCCTTGTAGCCGAAGCGACGCGCGATGAGTCCGGCGGGGATCGCCATGACGAAGTACGCGCTGTAGTAGGCCACCTGCAGCAGCGACGTCTGGGCGCTGTTGAGCTGCATGTAGTTGCCGATCGGCGTGTTGAGCGCGTTGACGAGGTTCATGGTCAGGCCCCACACGAAGAACAGCGAGGTGACCAGACCGATGGCGAGCGCGACCGCCGTTTTCGACTGCGATGCCGATGGTTTCTGCGGTGTCCGATCGCCCGCGCGATTGTTGATGGTGTCGTTGTCAGTCATGTCGTCCGCCCCTTTCCCGTTGTCCATGATGACGCCAGACCGCCGCCGGCCGCGCGAACAGCCGGTGTCGTCTGGGTCAATCCATTGTACAGAACGCCTCGAACCGGTACGACACGCATTGCGACACGAAATGCGGAAACAAGAAAGGCCCCGCCGTGAAGCGGGGCCGGTCGGCTGGCGCGGACGTCTATTGCCGCGCTCCATTGACGATGATGTCGGGGTCGGCGTAGGTTTCGCAGCCGTCGAGCAGTACGGCTGGGCGTTCGTCGGGGCGGATCGAGCGCAGCCCCTCGTCCATTTAGCACGATTATGCTAAATGAATAGACGGAGGTGATCCTTATGGCCGATCAGATGATCCGTCCCGTGTCGGATCTACGCAACAATTTTGCGGACATATCCCGCATCGTGCACGAGACAGGTGAACCTGTTTTCCTCACCAAGAACGGTTTCGGCGACATGGTAGTGCTCAGCATGGAAGCATACGAAAACCTGCAGCTCGACAGCCGGATATATGACATGCTGCTGGAAGGCGAGCGCGAAGCCGAAACCACCGGCAAGCGGTTTAGTCCCAAGGAAGCGATGGCATCCATGCGAGCCGCGATCGACGGAGCCATGCGTGTATAGGGTGGAGATCCTACCGAAAGCCGTCTCCGATATGAACGAGGCCGTTTCCTATATCATGCGCGAATTGGAAAGCCCGCATGCAGCGGAAACATTGGCCGTTAACCTGAATGCGGCAATCGAGGGACCTGCCGACTTCCCGTACTCTCATCCCCTATATATTCCGATACGGCCACTTCGGCACGAATACCGACGCGTCATGGTCGGCAATCACGCGGTGTTCTACTGGGTCGACGAGGCAGCCGCTACCGTCACCGTCGCCAGAGTCATCTACGCCAAACGAGACTTGGCACGACATCTACGCTGACGGTTCCGCAGTACATCTCGATGTATCTCAATCTCCTGCTGTGGTATGACCGTCTCATTGGCATGCCGTTGTCGTTCATCCTTCCGCATGACCACATCCACGCGGCAGTCCGTCTACTCTGTAATAGA
This sequence comes from Bifidobacterium sp. LH_230, assembly GCF_056357555.1. Classification (NCBI taxonomy): domain Bacteria; kingdom Bacillati; phylum Actinomycetota; class Actinomycetes; order Bifidobacteriales; family Bifidobacteriaceae; genus Bifidobacterium; species Bifidobacterium sp. LH_230. Next base: position 221,251 of record NZ_JBKEWJ010000002.1, on the reverse strand, counting down.
GACGCCACACACCGGTTCGGTCACACGGCAACCTACGCCGCAGCGGTGTGTGGCGGCACACATGAGAGTCAGAAGAGACGAAGGGACCTTCGATGGGATACATCGCATATTTCAGCCGGCCGTTCATGCTGGCAGTCGTCTTGTGGCCGTTCGTGTCGGCCGCGCTCACGGTGCCGGTGCTGGCGCTGCTGTATCACCGCTACAACCGCATCCGATTCTCGCAGACGCTCGTCGCGTACGGCACGGTGCTGTATGCGATCGGCCTGCTGTGCTTCACGCTCTACCCGATGCCCGAGAACCCGGTCGCCTACTGCGCCGCGCATCATCTCACCCCGCAGTTCAACCCGTTGCAGTTCATCGGCGACATCCGCACCGACGGCCTGGCCGCGATCATGCAGCTCGCGTTGAACGTCGTGTTCTTCCTGCCGCTAGGCTTCATCATGGGACGCGTCTTCCGCTGGCCTCTCGCCGTGGCGCTGCCGTTCGGATTCGCGACGAGCCTGATGATCGAGACGTTGCAGTTGACCGGTTTCCTCGGCTTCTACCCGTGCTCGTACCGGCTGTTCGACGTGGACGATCTGATCACGAACACGCTGGGCGCGCTGCTCGGCTACGCCGCCGCGCGGCTGTTCGACCGGCTCGTGCCGCCGCGTGCAAACGATCTGACGACGGTGACGCAGCCCGGATTCCTGCGCCGCTGCATCACGTACGTGATCGATCTGACGGTGATCACGGCCGTGGCGATGCCGACGACCATGCTCGTCACGGTGCTGTACGACATGGTCGTGGTGCGCGATATCGCGACGTGGCAGTCGATTCCGGTCGTCGGTCATGTGTTCGGCAACGACGTCACGTTCTCCGATGTGGTGACGCTGGTCGCGTTGCTTGTCTTCGAACTGCTGGTGCCGTGGATGCGCGGCGGGCGTACGCTCGGCGGCGGGTTCACGCACATGACCTGCGAGACAAGGCCGCGCTCCGGCTGGCGGCGCGTGCTGTTCTATGCGGCACGCACGGCGGTGTTCGTGATCGTGATCTTCATGCGTCTGATTCCGCGGGCCGGCCTGTTCACGCTCGCGCTGCTCATCTTCTACTGGGTCAAGAAGCAGATGCCCTACGACCTGCTGCCGGCCGATGTTCAATCATCGACGTCGAACATGGCGACCATATAGATCGGCAGGTATGTCACCCGTCCTACGATCTCAACGTTCGTTTCCGCCAGCACGTATGCCTCGTCTATGCCGCAGTTCGGCGAATCCAGCGCATGGTCGAGCGACGCATGGGTCCGATATGACGATCCGGATTTGATCTCGAATACCAGCACGCGCCCCGCGGCTGTTTCGGTTACGAAATCAAGTTCTCCCATACGTTTGCTGGCACAGTAGTACGTGACGAATCCATGCGAGTTGAGTTCCTGCGCCACCGCGTTCTCATACACGCCGCCGACATTCATGTTGGTTTTGCCGTCAAGCAGATCGATGGATGCGCGCTTGATGAACGTACCGGTCAGCAGTCCGACATCGGAATAGAACAGCTTGAACCGGCTGTCGTTCTTCGAGATGAGCAACGGATGCCTTGGTTCCGTCGCATTATACGTGGCGATCGCCACGTCCGCATTGATCAGCCATAGGAATTCGTCCGTCACCTGATCGAACCGCTTGACGTTCTCGATCGAGCTGAACTTGAACCGTTTGCTGGTGCCGGTCAGTTCGCCGGGAACAAGGTCGTAGATGTTCTGGATGACCAGCCGGTTCTCCTTGGGCGCATATTTGGCGATGTCCCGTTTGTATACGCGGATGATTTCGGACTGAGACACGCGCACCTGATCGATGGTGCCGTTCTTCAGGAACGCGTTGACCGCATCGGGCATGCCGCCGACCAGTAAATAGCGGTGGAACAGCTTCAGCAACCGTTCATGAATGAAATCCGCCACCGGCGTGCGATCGGCGAATGCCTTGCGTGCCATCCGCCATGCTTCTTCCGGCAGACCGTTGGCCCAGCAGAACTCCTCGAAATCCAGCGGGAACATCTCAACCTGCGTGAGATATCCCCCAGGCAACGCGTCCACGCCTTCCGGTTTCACCCCGAGCAGCGAGCCGGACAGAATGAAGTCGTACTCGCCCTTGTCTATCAGTAATTTGATATACTCCATCACGTTCGGGCATTCCTGAATCTCATCAAGGAATATGGCCGTCTCGTGAGGCACCAGCGAAATACTGGCGGCCACGGAAATACGAAGCATCAGATCGTCTGCATCCGTCGCTGCGGCGAACGACGAGCGTGCCGCACTGTCATCGGCAAGATTGATCTCAACTCGGCTACGGTAATGCGCCTGCATGAATTCGCGCACCAGATACGTCTTGCCGATCTGACGAGCGCCCGTGACCAGCAACGCCTGCTTCGACTTGTCCCGCTTCCAAGACTCGAAGCGTTCGTATGCCTTGCGTTTCAATGCCATGTATCAGATGCCTTCCACCTGCGTATCGTATGGGCCCCATGTACATACTACGATGGATTGCATTTTTCTACAATTTGACTACCCGGTTTTTCGCATTTTTCATAATTTCATATGCTTGTTTTTTACATTTTTAACCATTTTCAACAGGCTCGTTTCGACATTTTTCGCAACATGACGAATTCATGTACGATCGATGCCTCGTCATTCTCGTCATTGAGTTACGGCCGTTTCGGGGACGGAAAAAGGCCGTAACCCAATGACGGACTCGTTGTCTTGTTGAGTTACGGCCTGATGGATCGGCGGATGATGGCCGATCCGTTGCGTCGCGCGCGGGATCGGCCGTACATACCGGATCAGCTGCGGATCACAGCTGGGATTCGGCGGGCAGGGCCTCGATGGCCTTGCGGGCGGCGACGAGGGCCTCCTCGAGCGGCTCGACCTGCGGATACCAGCGGCGCTCCCATTCGAGGGACAGCGGGCCGGTGTAGCCGCCGTCCTTCAGGAGCTTGCAGCATTCGGCCAGCGGCACGCGGCCGGTGCCCTGCAGCACCGGGGTCTGGTCGCCCGGGAACGCGCAGTCCTTGATCTGCACAAGGCCGCGGCCGCCGACCAGATACGGCTTCAGATACTCGAACGTGGTGGCCGGCGCCTCGCCGACGCGCCACGGGTGGGCCAGATCCCAGATCGAACCGGCCTGGTTGCCCGGCGCGATCTTATCGAGATAGTAGTGGATGATCGCGTTGCGCTCGCCGTTGGTGTGGCTGTCGTGCGTTTCGATGAGCGGCTGCACGCCGAGCTTGTCGGCGGTCGGCAGGGCGCGGGCGATGATCTCGGCGCCGCGCTTGGAGACGCCGGCGAGGTTCATACCCTTGGGCAGCACCATGCCGGGGAGCCTGTCCGGGTCCCAGCTCGGCTCGAGCGGCGCGGTCGGGAAGACGCGCACGTATTTCGCGCCGAGCACGGACGCCATGTGCAGGCAGTGTTCGAGGCTGGCGACCAGTTCGTCGTCCTCGCGGTCGGTGTTGCACACCTGCACGCGCGAATCGACGCCGAAGATGGTCACGCCGGCCTTCTCGGCGAGTTCGTCGCGCATGGCCTTGAGTTCGTCGTCGCTCGAGGCCATCGTGAACTTCATCTCGTCGCCGACGGCGACCTCGATCTGCTTGACGCCGGTCGCCGTGAAGGTCTTGGCGAGTTCGTCCATTGTGTCGTACGGTGCGCCGAGGGTCGACGCGGCCAGTTCCCATGTCATGATTATTTCCTTTCGATTGTGTCGTTGGTGCGGCGGTCTCCCGATTTGCTGGCGGTCGGGACCACCACTATCGCGTGAGGTTCAGCAGTCGCGTGACCTGTTCGGCGGTGCGGGCGACGTTGGCTGCGGCGTTGCGCAGCAGGTCGTCGAGGCTGGCCGCGCCGGGGGCGATGCCGAAGACCGCGTCGATGCCGATCCCGTGGAGTTCCTCGATGCCGTCGCCGATGTGCCCGGCGATGGCGATGACCGGTTTGCCGTGCCGTTTGGCGGTGGCGGCCACGCCGGCGGGGGTTTTGCCGAATTTGGTCTGGAAGTCGATCGATCCTTCGCCGGTGAACACGATATCGGCCCATTGCGCGGCCTCGTCGAGTCCGGCGCGGTCGATCACCAGATCGATGCCCGGCTTGAACTCGGCGTGCAGGAAGGAGAGCAGCGCCGCGCCGATGCCGCCGGCGGCTCCCCCGCCCGGCAGTGCGGCGACGTCCATGTTCAACTGTCGGCCCGCGATCTCGGCGAAGCGGGTCAGCGCCCGGTCGAGCTGCGTCACGTCGTCCGCGGATGCGCCTTTCTGCGGTCCGAACACGGCGCTGGCGCCGTTCGGTCCGGTCAGCGGATTGGTCACGTCGCATGCGGCGATGACCGTCACGCCGTCCAGTCGCGGGTCGAGTCCGCTCACGTCGATCGTGGCCAGGTCGGCGAGCGCGGCGCCGCCCTGTTCGAGATCTTGGCCGGCCGCGTCGAGCAGACGGGCGCCCAGCGCCTTGAGGATGCCTGCGCCGGCGTCGTTGGTGGCGCTGCCGCCGAGTCCGACGATGATCGTCGTCGCTCCGGCGTCGAGCGCGTCCTTGATGAGTTCGCCGGTGCCGTATGAGGTGGTGATCAGCGGGTTGCGTTCGTCGGGGGCCAGCAATGCCAGTCCGCTTGCCTCGGCGGTTTCCACGACTGCGGTCGTGCCGTCGCCGAGCAGTGCGTACCGTGCGGCGATCGGCCGGCCGAGCGGGTCGTGCGCGATGGTGCGGCGCATGTCGCCGCCGGTCGCGTCGGCCAATGCCTGTGCGGTGCCTTCGCCGCCGTCGGCCATCGGCACCATGCGGATGTCGGCATTGGGATCGGCCTGTCGTATTCCCTGCGCCATCGCCCGTGCGGCCTCGTTGGCGGTCAGACTCTCCTTGAAGGAGTCGGGAGCGCATACATATCGCGTCATGGCTACCAGCGTACCGCACGACACGCCGAAACGGAAAGCGCTTACCAATAAATTTCCAGCAAGCAGTGTCATACGCAACACAAAACACACGATATACTGGTAAACGCTTAATACTGTTTTCCAAAGATGTGCAAAGGACAGTGACACCGTGGCAGAGCAGAACGACGGCAAGACCGCAGCTACCCCCGCAACCCTGATGGACGTGGCGAGGAAGGCCGGCGTATCCATCGCCACCGCGTCCCGTGTGCTCAACGGCAGCACGCGCAAGGTACGCAACGATTCGTACGTGAAGGTGATGGAGGCCGCGAAACGGCTCAACTACCGCCCGAACGCCTACGCGCAGGCCGTGGCCAAGGGCACCGCGCCGAGCATCGTGCTGTTGGTCTCCGATATCTCCGACCCGTATTTCGCCTCCGTGTCGCAGGCCGTGGTCAAGGCGGCCGGCGAGCAAGGCATCGCCGTGACGATCGGCGTGGCGGCCGGCCCCAAGGAGGAGCTGGAGGCGGTGCGCAAGGCGGTGACGACCCGCCCGCGTGGCATCATCATTTCGGAAAGCGAGTACGTGGATTCCCCCGAGCGCAAGACACTGGAGTCGGAGCTCAAACAATACGAGGCGTCGGGCGGCCGCACGGTGTTCATCATGAACCGCAATCTGCCGTTCCCGGCCGTGGACGTGGCCAATGAGGTCGGCGCGAGGGCGATCACCAAGCTCGTCGTCGATTCGGGATACCGTCGGCCGGCGATTCTGAAGGGCGACGACAACCATCGCTCGTCGCGTGAGCGCCTGGCCGGCGTGATGGACGTGCTCGCCAAGGCCGGCATCAGCGTGGACCCGGCGGCGGTGGCCAACGGGCGGTTCAGCCGTACGGAAGGATACGCGGCCGTCATGCAGATGGTCCGCTCCGGACTGCTGACGGCCGGCGACGGCGCGGCATACGGCGGGGCCGGCGTGGATTCGATCATCGCATTGAACGACGTGATGGCGATCGGCGCGATGACCGCCCTGCGGGCGAACGGCATCGAGCCGGGAGAACAGATCGGCGTCACCGGATTCGGCGACATCCCCTATTCGGCGGACGTGCACCCGTCGCTGACCACCGTGCATCTGCCGCTGGCGGAAATGGGACAGGCCGCGGTCGAACGCATCCTGTCCGCACCGGATGACACGGCCGACAGCGTCTCCGTGCAGTCCGCGAACCGACTCATCTTCGTGCAGAGCGCGCCCGACATCGTCCTGCGCGAATCCCTGCCCCGCCGCTGACGCTTCAGCATCATTGCGAGGCCCGCACCACCATCCCCTTCCCGATCCTGCGACCATACGCGGCATGAGTACGACCGTACGCTTTGCCGTGTATGGTCGTATTCATGAGCGCAGCCAAGACACCATCCCGCCGGACCGATCCCGACCGCAAACAGCGGATCATCGACGCCTGTCTCGACGTGATCGCCGAACGCGGGGTCAACGGCACGTCGCACCGCATCGTCGCGGCCGCCGCCGGGGTGCCGCTCGGGTCGATGACCTACCATTTCGACGGCATGGCCGATCTGCTGCATCAGGCGTTCGACCAGTACGCGCAGCAGTGCATCGACCGGTTCGCGGCGCGCATGGCCGCGGCAACGGACGCCGACGAGGCCTGCGCGGCGATCACCGAGCATATCGCCGGTTCCGACCTGCTGGGTTCGCAGCGCGAACTGAACATCAATCTCGAGTTCTATACGCTGGCCGCCCGCGAACCGGCTTACCGGGACATCGCCGAACGGTGGATGGCCGCGAGCCGCGCGCAGATCGAACGGTTCTTCGACCCCGCAACCGCCGCATTGCTCGACGCGCTGATCGAGGGCCTGACCCTGCACCGGGCGCTGGGCACCACGCCGATCGATCCGCGGCTCATCGCCGAAGGCGTGCGGCGCATGGTCTGCGGCAAGTGACCGCCGGCCCCGGCATGCGCGCAGCCACGGAGGCATCTCGCCGCAGCGACTCCGTCCATCCCATCCGCCGCGCCCCGGCCACGCAGCCGGCCGCCGCGTTTCACCCGCGCGGCGCAGCGCGACACGCGGAAACATTTTGGTAAGGGCTTACCAAATATCCAATCATGACGCCAATCCCAGCACATACGCCATATTTCCGGCGATATATCAATCCTTTTATTTGGACTGCGCACCCACGGAAGTGCTATAGTATTCCACGTACGGAAATCGCTTTCCAATGAAGGAGTATCACCCATGTCCGAGTCCAAGCCGAAAGTCGTGCTCACCATGCATCCCGCCAATCTGGTGGACAAGCTGATGAACGACACCCAGTGGGAACGCCTGAACGCCGTGGCCGACGTCGACCGCAACGTCATCGAGGACTTCCATGCCGACGGCGTCGAAGACCGGATCAAGGACGCCGACTACATCTTCTCCGGCTGGGGCCCCGACGCCCGCGTCGACGCCGAGACGCTCGCCAAGATGCCCAAGCTCAAAGGCATCGCGGCCGCCGCCGGCAACGCGTGGCGACTGCTCACCCCGGAGGCGCTCGAGATCGTCAAGCAGCGCGGCATCCAGATGTCCAACTCCGGCTACGTCAACGGCATCCCGGTCGCCGAATACTGCATGGCGATGATCCTCATGGCCAACAAGGACTTCTTCCGCGCCGAGCGCATCTACCGCGAACGCCGCGAGTACATCAACCGCGAGGTCGAGTTCCCGACCGCCGGCAACTACGAGAAAACCGTGGGTCTGGTGACCGCCGGCTCGCGCATCGCCCGCCACCTGCTCGGCCTGCTCAAGGGCTATCGCCTCAACGTGCTGGCCGAATCCCGTTCGATGAGCGAGGAGGAGGCCGCCTCCCTCGGCGCCAAGAAGGCCGACCTCGAAACCGTGTTCCGCGAGTCCGACATCGTCTCGCTGCACACCCCGAGCCTGCCGGCCACGCAAGGCATGATCGGCGCGAAGTACTTCAAGATGATGAAGGACGGCGCGTGGTTCATCAACTCCGCGCGTGGCGCCGTGGTGGACGCCGACGCGATGATCGCCGAGCTGAAGACCGGCCGCATCAACGCGATCCTCGACGTGACCGATCCGGACGAGCCGCTGTCGGCCGACTCGCCGCTGTGGGACATGCCGAACGTGATCCTCACCCCGCACATCGCCGGCTCCGAGGGCACCGAACTGCAGGGCATGGGCGAGAACGTGGTCAACGAGCTCACCCACATGATCAAGGGCGAGCCGCTCGACTTCGGCGAGTGAGCCGCTTCTCTTCCCGGCACGTCATCGCTCTCGCTCAATAAAAGGCCGTAGGTGCGCACGATCGCGACGATCCCGCTCGCCTACGGTCTTTTCGTATCCGTCAGACGACCATATGCGCGCGCATGCATGCCGACCAAACGCGCCCGGTGGTCGTCGCCTCGGCCGCCCAAACTCCTCACTGCACGGCCCGAAGCAGCCCCGCGATGCCTTCCTTCCTCAGCAGATCGCGGTACGGCCCGGCCTGTTCGGCGATGATGTTGTCGATCGCGCGCATGCCGAGCACCTCGACCGGCGCCTTGTCGTCGGTCAGGATCGTCGCGTCAGCCTTATCGCGCGGATCGTCGACCGTCGTCATCCGTCCGGCCACCGCGTTCATCGTCGCGGCGAGCTCGTGGCTATGCGTGCGGTCGTACGTGCGCGTCTCCAGCGTCCCGGCGTCGGTCACCGACTCCATGTCCTCGCCGTCCTTCATCGCGGTGGTCGCCCCGGAGATGTCCATCGTCTTGGCGAACAGTTCGCGGTTCGTCGTGTTCGGCACGTCGGCCGTGCGCACGTTGGCCGAACCGAACACGGTCGAGATCGTGTCGGTGAGCGCCTCGTTGATCGAGCCGCGGCCGTCCGAGATCATGTTCATGTTGACGACCATCACGCCGCCGGGATTGAGGTGCTTCCTGACCATCGTGAAGAACTCGGTCGAGCTCATCTGGAACGGGATGGTGATGTCCTGGTACGCGTCGACCATGATCACGTCGTACGTGTCCCGGCTGGCGGCGAGCCATGCGCGCCCGTCGTACGTCGACACGTCGATGTCGCTCGGCTCGCTGAAATACTCGCCCGCCAGCCGCGTGATCTTGCCGTCGATCTCCACTCCGGTGATCGCCATGTCCGGATAGTACTGGCGCAGCTGGCGCGCATACGTGCCGGTGCCCATGCCGAGGATGAGCGCGGAATCGGCCTGATCGGCGAGCGCGGGCGCGGCCAGCGCGGTGTCGTAGTACATGCCGGTCAGTCCCGGTCGCTTCATGGTGACGGACTGCACGCCGAAGAGCACATTGGTCGACAGGATCGTGCGGTCGGACAGGTTCTTGACCTGCAGGTAGTTGTAGATCGACTCGCCCTCGTAGGCGATGGTCGAACGGTTCTCCCAGAACGCGAAGCCGGTCATCGGCGAGAACACGCCGGAGACGACGAAGATCACGACCGCGACGGCGCAAGCGACGCGGCGCACGCGCGCGGCGAGGAAGTAGACGACCGGCAGGCACAGCAGCAGCCCGGAGAAGATGAGGAACGTGACGAACGTGCCCACGGCGGGGATCGTGACGAATGTCGGCAGGAACGTGCCGAGGATCGAGCCGACCGTGTTGCAGGCCGACAGCCGGCCGACGACGGACGCGTTGTCGTCGAGCGAATCGGTGGCGAACTTGTTGAGGCCGGGAGTGACGGTGCCGAGCAGGAACAGCGGCGGCACGAAGATGATCATGCAGCTGACGAACGCGGCGATGACGAGGAAGTTCGTGGAGACGGTGACGATGAGCAGGCCGGAGACCGCGATGATGAGATACTTGCCGACGAGCGGGATCAGTGCGATCCAGACCGCGGCGACGAGGATGCGGAAGTACAGTTTGTCGGGGTTGGGGTCGCGGTCGGTCCAGCGGCCGCCGAAGACCGCGCCGAGCGCGAGGGCGATCATGATGGTGCCGATGATGATGGTCCACACGATCTGCGAGCTGGAGAAGTAGGGCGCGAGCAGCCGCGACGCGCCGAGTTCGGCGGCCATGACGGCCATGCCGGAGAAGAATTCGGTGATGTACAGGAAGATCTTCGACTTGAGGATTGGACGCTCGGTCTTCGTATCCGCCTTCGCCATGCGCTCCCCCGTTCTCGTTCGCTCGATGCCTGTACCTTGCGAGACTACACCACAGGCATGCCCTGACGCACTGGGCGGCAAAGCCCCCGGCGAGGCGTAGAGTGGAGCGCATGAGCGAACAGACTTGCGTGATTTTCGGCGCGGGAGAATACTACGCCGGCCGTCCCGTCGTGCCCGAGGGCGCGTTCGTGATCGCGGCGGACGGCGGACTGGACCACACCCGCGCGCTCGGCATCCGCGCCGACGTGGTGATCGGCGACTTCGATTCACTGCACGGCGCGCGCCCGGCCGACGCGGAGCATACGATCGCGCTGCCGAGCGAGAAGGACGATCCGGACATGCTCTCCGCGCTCAAGGTCGGCTGGTCTCGCGGCTGCCGCACGTTCCACATCTACGGCGCGCTGGGCGGGCGCATCGACCACACGATCTCCGGCATCCAATTGATGACGCTGCTCGCGCATCACGGCGGCATCGGGTTCCTGCACGGCGACGGGACGATCGTCACGGCGATCTGCGACGGCGCGCTTGCGTTCGCCGCGCACGAGGCCGTGCCCGGGCGCATGGTGTCGGTGTTCTCGCATTCCGACGTGTCGCGCGGCGTGAACGAGCCGGGGCTCAAGTACGAACTGATCGACGGCACGCTGACCAGCGACACCGTGCAAGGCGTGAGCAACGAGTTCCGTTCCGGCGTGCCGGCCGAGATCAACGTGCATGACGGCACGTTGATCGTCACGTTCCCGGCCGAGGCGCCGATGCCGGAACTGACGCGCTACCGCGAGTTCGGCGGCGATCTCGGCGCGCTCGACACGCACGTCTCCCCCATCTTGGTGAAGTGAACACGGTCCGCGGTCGGACGGCGTGGTCGCCTCTGGTATGTGAGCGTTCACGGAAAGTTTGCCCAATACGCGAAAACACGCCCGGCAAACGTTGCGCATAGTACAGACGGCGCATTAGAGTGGGTCATGTTGGTAAACAATGGCCTTGTGTGTGTTCGCGCGCAGGGTCACCCTACAAGGGAGAATTACATGACAGTTAAGATTGGTATTAACGGCTTCGGTCGTATCGGTCGTCTTGCCTTCCGCCGCATCTTCGATCTGCAGCAGAAGGGTGGCGAGGCCGCCGATATCGAAGTCACCGCTATCAACGATCTGACTTCCCCGTCCGCTCTCGCCTACCTGCTGAAGTACGACAGCACCCACGGCACCTTCAAGCACGCTGACGGCACCCCGGTCGACGTCAAGGCCACCGACTCCGCCATCGTCGTGGACGGCAAGGAGTACCCGGTGTACGCCGAGCCGGATGCGAACAACATCCCGTGGGTCAAGAACGACGGTGTCGAGTTCGTCCTCGAGTGCACCGGCTTCTACACCTCCGCCGAGAAGTCCCAGGCTCACCTGAACGCCGGCGCCAAGAAGGTCCTGATCTCCGCCCCGGCCAAGGACGCCACCACCCCGACCGTCGTGTTCGGCGTGAACCACGAGATCCTGAAGCCGACCGACAACATCGTGTCCGCCGGCTCCTGCACCACCAACTCCATGGCCGCCATGGTCAAGCTGCTGAACGACAAGTTCGGCATCAAGGTCGGCTTCATGACCACCGTCCACGCCTACACCGGCACCCAGATGATCCTGGACGGCCCGCGTGGCAAGAAGTCTGGCCGCGACCTGCGCGCCGCCGCCATCAACACCATCCCGCACTCCACCGGTGCCGCCAAGGCCATCGGCAAGGTCGTGCCGGAGGTCAACGGCAAGCTGCAGGGCCACGCTCAGCGCGTCCAGGTCCCGGACGGCTCCATCACCGAGCTGACCACCGTCCTGAACACCGAGACCACCGTTGACGAGATTAACGCCGCGTTCAAGGAAGCCTTCTCCGACACCCCGTACTACGGCTACAACGAGGATGGCATCGTCTCCGGCGACATCATCGGCGACACCCACGGTGGCGTCTTCGATCCGACCCAGACCGACGTCAACACCGTTGACGGCGTGACCATGGCCCGCACCGTTGCCTTCTACGACAACGAGTACGGCTTCACCTCCAACATGGTCCGTACCCTCGAGTACTTCGCTGAGATCTCCGAGTGAATCCGCGCGGGTTCGCCCGCTGATTCATGACGAATCGATCTGGTAGAGGAAAGCCTCGCCCCGCCTCCACGCGGAGCGGGGCTTTTTGCATGACGGCGTGTATCGCGTGACGGCACGTTCGCTATGCGCTGTAGCGCGACGACTCTATAGTGGGGCGATATGAGCAAGAAATCCAAGAACGAGAAGGGCAAGGGCTCGACGCCGGCGACCGTGCAGCTGGAGAAGGCCGGCGTGCCGTTCGAGACGTACGAATACGAACATTCCAACGATCATATGGACGACGGCTACGGCGTGGAGGCGGCCACCAAGCTCGGCTTCGACGAGCATCAGGTGTTCAAGACGCTGATGGCCGACACCGGTTCCGAACGCGTGGTGGGCGTGGTGCCGGTGAGCGGGCACATGGATCTGAAGGCGCTGGCCGCGGCGGTCGGCGCGAAGAAGGCCGCGATGGCCGACCCGAAGGTCGCCATGCGCGAGTCGGGCTATGTGGTCGGCGGCATCTCCCCGCTCGGCCAGAAGGTGCATCACAAGACCGTGCTCGACGAGAGCGCGCTGCAGTTCGATCGTATCCTGCTGTCGGGCGGCAAGCGCGGCTTCTCGATCGGCATCGCGCCGGCCGACCTTCTCAAGGTGCTGAACGCCGTCGCCGCCCCCATCGGCACCTGGTGACACGTTGATACCGCACGTATCGGAATCACGCGTTGCGTGATGCTGGCGGAGCCTTGGCTCCCTCGGCTGAGGGCCGAGCCGTGAAGCAAACACCGGCGGTGTTTGTAGGTGAGGTGCGAGCGACAGCGAGCCAACAGAGCGCGGCCGCAGGCCGTCCGCAATTGCAGGACGCTGTCAGCTGCAGGCTGACTGAGGGAGCGTCGCGGCCGAAGGCCGCCAATAACGCAGTATCGCGCAACGCGCGATTCCAATAACAGGCGCACATACCCCGTACAACACGAATGGCGGTTTGCCCTCACCACCCAAGTGAGCACAAACCGCCATTCGCGCTATACAACCACCCGTCAGATCACGCCGTATTCCTTGAGCAGCGTGGCGATGTCGGTGCCGTCGAGCTTCTTCAAGACCTTGCCCAGCACCGCACGCTCCACGAAGTTGAGCTTCATGTCCGTCACCGGCGCGCCGTCGCGCAGCTTGACGGTCGCGTTGAGCAGGTTTCTCACGTCGTAGACGCTGCCCCACACCTCCGGCACGCCGCGATCCACGTCGAGCAGCGTGTAGACCGCCTCCATGCCGGTGCGCATCGAGTATTCGGTGGTGAAGATCGTGTCGCGCGGCGTTTCGGCGAACTGGCCGAGGAACGCGAAGTTGACCGAACCGTCCGGCACGACGTCCGGACGGTCGCCGGCCGCGCGCGGCATAAAGAAGGCCGTGATGTACGGCATCATAACCGGCACCGTGTTGGCGTGCCGCTTGGCGAGCGCCTCGATCTTGTCGGTCGGCACGCCCATGTGGTAGAGCCACTCCTCGCAGATCTCCTCGCCGGTGCATTCGGTCATCGGCTTCTTCACGTAGTTGCCGGGCTTGTCGGGGAACAGACCGTACACCCACACGCACAGCTGGTCCTTGGGCTGGTCGCGGAACTGCTGCTGACGGTTGAGCGTCCAGCTCATGAGCCAGTTGGAGTCGGTGACGGTGACGATGCCGCCGGTGACGACGTTGCCGGAGAACGGGTCGCGCTTGCAGATGCGCTGGATGTACGGCGGGATCTCCTTGTCGAGCGTGGTCACGGTGGCGCTCATCCACTTGGTGGCCTGCGGGTCGGAGCAGAACGTGTCCGGGTGGCCGAAGCTCGGGTCCTGCTTGGCGATGCGACGCCACATGTCCCAGCCGCCGCCGGGTTTGATATCCGGGTTCCACGGGGCGGGCGAGTTCTGCGAGCCCATCGTGGAGTTTTCGACGCAGCCGCCGTTGGTGATGAACACGTAGTCGTCCGGCGTCAGGTCGACGGACGACTTGTCGCCGTCGTGGTCGAGGTCGATGCGTACGGCGATCTTCTTGGTCGGCGTGGAGTACGGGTTGCGCTTGAACACGCCGGACGTGGCCTGGACTTTGAGGATCGTGTCCTGGCCGACGCCGGTGTGCTCGCGTTTGGGGCCGTCTCCCCCGCCGATCGCGAACTCGACGTTCTCGACCTTGGTGTTGTAGTGGAACTGCACGCCGTGCGCCTCGAGGTACTTGACCATCGGCAGGATCATCGACTCGTACTGGTTGTATCGGGTGAAGCGCAGCGCGCTGAAGTCCGGCAGGCCTCCGATGTGGTGGATGTAGCGCTTGATGTACAGCTTCATTTCGAGTGCGGAATGCCAGTTCTCGAACGCGAACATGGTGCGCCAGTACATCCAGAAGTTGGAGTTCAGCACCTCGTCGTCGAAGAAGTCGGTGATCGGCTTGTCGTACAGGTCCTCGTCGGGCGTGAAGAACAGTTTCATGATCTCCATCGATGCCTTGTCGCTAAGTCCGAACTTGCCGTTCGTTTCGGCGTCGTGACCAAGATCCTTGGTGGCGCGGCACAGCGAGTAGTTGGGGTCGCGCTTGTTGAGCCAGTAGTATTCGTCGAGCACGGAGACGTCGGGCGTTTCGATGGACGGGATGGAGCGCAGCAGGTCCCACATGACCTCGAAGTGGTTGTCCATTTCGCGTCCGCCGCGCATCACGTAGCCGAGGCCGGGGATTTCGGCGCCGTCGCATGCGCCGCCGGGCACGGAGTCCTTTTCGAAGATGTGGATGTTCTTGCCGGGCATCTGTGCGTCGCGCACGAGATAGCACGCGGCGGACAGTGCCGCGAGCCCGGTGCCGATGATGTAGGCCGACTTATGGTCGACGCCTTCCGGCTTGCAGGGCCGTGCGAACGCTTCGTAGTTGCCGTTGGAATAGTACATGTTCCGCCTCCTTGACGGTGGAGTTTGACATCACGTCAACTTTGACTCGATAGACATGATGTCGCATTTTCTCGACTCCCGCTATAGACACTAGCCTGTGTTGTGTCGAAAATCCAGAGTCACACGCGCTCATCTGCCCGCGCCGGTATGCTCGTATGAGGCATCGCGTACGATATGACGGCACGCGACAGACACGACAGACATCAGGACAGTCAAGGACAGGTAAGGAATCACATGGCACTGACCAAGAAGCAGACCAAGCAGCTGCGCGCGCTGGCGAACCCGCTCAAGCCGCTGCTGTTCATCGGCAAGAACGATCTGACCGACGCGGCCGTCAAGCAGGCGTCCGAGACGATGGACAGCCACGAGCTGCTCAAGATCGCCGTGCAGGATGGCTCGGGCCTGACCGCGAAGGAGGCCGCCGAAAGCCTCGCCGGCCAGATCGGCGCGGAAGTGGTGCAGGTCATCGGCAACCGCTTCGTGCTCTTCCGCCGCTCCAAGCGCGACGACATCGAGCACATCCAGCTCGTGCGTGAGTAATCTCACGCGCCAAACATCACGGCTCCCGTGCGCCATGCCGGGAGCCGAAGCATATCAACCTATAATCTGATCGCAAAGGAGCATTCAGATGACCACCATTCAGCCACACGAATCTCACGAACCGTTCGCCATCACCCACGCATCCGTCATCACCGGAGACAATGCGGGCACCACGCTCGAGGACACGACCATCCTCGTCGGCGCCACCGGCCGCATCGAACAGGTCTCCCCCAGCATCGCCACACCGATCCCGGACGGCTACCGCATGCTCGACGCGACCGGCAAAACCGTGATGCCGGGCCTGATCAACGCACACGTCCATCTGTTCTCCGACGGCCGGCCGCTCAACCCGAAGATGGCCACGCCGCGCGGCCAGCGCATCACCGCGGCGATCATGCACTCGCCGGTCGGCAAACCGTATCTCAAGGCCCGGGCCAAGGCGAGCGTCACGACGTTGCTCAACTCGGGCGTCACCACGATCCGCACGCTGGGCGACGTCGGCTATGAGGCGGTCGAACTGCGCGAGAAGATCAGCGACGGGCGCATGACCGGCCCGCGCATCCTCGCATCCGGCCCGCTGTTGGCGATCCCGGAAGGCCACGGCGCCCCTCTGATCGCGTTGACCGGTGAGACGCCGGACGATATGGCCCGCAATACGCGGGAGAACATCGAGCATGGCGTGAACGCGATCAAGATCGCGGCGACCGGCGGCGTGACCGACGCGCAACGGCTCGGCGAGGCCGGCAACCCGCAGATGAGCGTCGATCAGATGCGCGCGATCTGCGACGTGGCGCATGAGGCCGGCGTGATCGTCGCCGCGCATGCGCAGAGTCCGGAGGGCGTCAAGCGGGCGCTGTTGGCCGGCGTGGACACGATCGAGCATGGCAGCGAACTTGATCCGTCGATGATCGAACTGTTCCGGCACAATCCGCATGCGTTGCGCGGATGGTCGGCGCTGATGCCGACGATATCGGCCGGATTGCCGATGACGTTGCTCGACCGGGAGACGACCGGCATTACGGACATCCAGTTGGCAAACGCGCGCACGGTGGTGGCCGGCATGCTGGCCGGCGCGAACGACGCGCACGACGAGGACCTGCGCGTGGGCGTCGGCACGGATACGGCGATGACGTTCGTGACGCAGTACAACACGTGGCGCGAGCTGGATCTGCTGGTCAAGCGGGCCGGGTTCACGGCGGCCGAGGCGATTCACGCGGCCACGCTGGGCAATGCGGAGATCCTCGGCGTGAGCGATGTGACCGGTTCGATCGAGATCGGCAAGGCGGCCGATCTGCTCGTGCTCGAGGGCGATCCACTGCTCGACCTGCGCGTGCTCAAGGAGCCGGTGCTGGTCGTCGCCAACGGTTCGCCGGTCTGGCGTCCGAAGGTACGTCGCTTCGACGACATCGACGCCCTGCTCGACCGCGCCTATCGGGAGTAGATATTGATGACACGTCGTCATGTATCGGTATCGGTCTACGGCCGATACTGCGTCATGGCGGCTCACGCCGTGGCACCTCAACCCGGGCTTCGCACCACCCGTCCTGCAATTATGGACGGACTTCGTCCGCGTAACGGGATCGCGCTTCGCGCGATGCTGCGTTATTAGCGGCTGGCGCCGCAGTACCCCAACCCGGCGCTTCGCGCCACCCTCCCCTAAGAGGGGAGGGAAGTGTTTTGCCTTTCCCTCCCCTCTTAGGGGAGGGTGGCAGCGAAGCTGACGGGTGGGGTACTGTCGAGCGGCAAGGCCGCGAGACTCAACAAACAGCATCGCCCGCACATCAGTGCGGGCGATTCCCATATCAGCGTGTTGTTCGTTCGGTCGCGTCAGATGTTACCGCGCACGTGCTGGTCGGCCCACGACTGGGAGTGGGTGAACGTGGCCGGATCGGCGCTCACGTTACCGTGCGGGTCGTGCAGCGCGTCGATGGCGGCGAGTTCGGCGTCGGTCAGGTCGAAGTCGGCGCTGGCGAGGTTCGCCTTCATGCGTTCGACATGCTTGGACTTCGGGATGATGATGCGCCCCTCCTGCGTGTGCCAGCGCAGCACGACCTGCGCCGGGGTGACGCCGTGGGCCTTGGCGGCCGCGACGACCGGCTCGGATTCGATGTCCTTGCCGTGGCCGAGCGGGCTGTACGCCTCGGCGACGATGCCGTGCGCCTTGCAGAACGCGAGATTGCCGGGCTGGCTGAAGCGCGGGTGGACCTCGATCTGGTTGACGGCCGGCGTCTCGCCGGAATCGTCGATCACGCCGCGCAGATGCTCGGGCAGGAAGTTGCTGACGGCCGGCACGCGGATTGCGCCTTCGTCGCGCAGCTTGAGCAGCGCCTGCCACGTTTCCTTGTAGAAGCCGGCGGCGGCGAACGGCCAGTGGATCAGGTACATGTCGATCACATCGACCTTGAGCTTGCGACGGGACTCGTCGAACGCGACCATCGCCGAATCGTAACCCTGATCGCAGTTGCGCAGCTTGGTGGTGACCCACACCTTGCCGGCCATGCCGGTGGCCTTGAGCGCGTCGCCGACCTGCTCCTCGTTGTAGTAGGCGGCCGCGGTGTCGATGTGGCGGTAGCCGATCTCCAGCGCCTCCTCGACCGCACGCTGCGTGTCTTCGGGCGGAATCTGGAACGTGCCGAATCCGATCTGCGGGATCACCGAATGGAACTTGTCGTTCAACGTGATCTCAGGCGATGCCGTAACGCCGTTATCCTCAGCCATCATTGCCCCTTTCAGCATGATCTGTCCTATGCAATCACCATGCTATACCCAATATGGCATACAAAACAATCGGTTACGCGTGCCAATCATCGATAAAACATCGGATGCTGGCGGAGCCTCGGCTCCCTCGGCTGAGGGAGCTGTCAGCCATCGGCTGACTGAGGGAGCGTCAAGGGGACAGACATCTTCGACGAGAACACAACGTCAACACAATATGGCGGCTCGTCTCACCGCACCGGATGATCGATCAGGTCACGTTCGATCCACGCCATCACCAGATCGGCAAGTCGATTCACCTCGTCGTCGCTCAGCGCACGCCCCTTGGGGATATGATGCCATTTCTCGATGCACCCGCGGCAGCAGGTGGCGGTCGCGTGCTGCGCGGTGAACACCGGATGCCCACGCCACGGCGTCTGCCGCCCGTCATTCCTCGGTTCGGCATCACCCACCCGCGAGCGCAGCATCTCGCGCGCATGCCGGTCGATCACCGCCTTGCCCTTCGCACGCGCATACGCCCGGTCCTTGTCCGACAGCACGAACTTCGCCCGAAACGCCGACTTCGACAGCCGAGCCAACGTCTCCTCGACCCATCGCGCGTCGCCGGCACCGAACGCGTCCGCCTCACCGCCTGCATGCCCAGTCATATGATCAGTCCGATCAGTCATGCCTCCGGCATATCGCCGCCCCTGGTCAAACGGACCGGAAACGGCAGACACAACACACACATCGCACCGATCAACGTCTCACGAACGCACCGAAACAACCTACGCGGCAGGCAGACAGCTCGGCCCGAACAGCATCTTGATGTCGACCATCAACGACGTGTTGCGCTGGACGCGGAACCGGTCGCCGAACGTCATCACCGTCGCATTGCCCTCGTCGTCCACAATCGCAAGCTTGACCTCGCAATAGCCGGGATGCGCGTGCAGCACCTGCGCAAGACGGTTCATGTTCTCCTTGTTCAACGCGGACTGCGGCAGCATCAGCATCACCGGCCGCTCGTCGGCGGACTCCAGCACCGGCACCTGCATTTCGGTCGCCCGCAGGCTCACCGTCTCGTCGCGCACCTCGACCTGGCCGCGGATCTGCACCACCGTGTCGACCTTCAGCTCGGTGGCGGCCGTCTCGTACACCTTGCCGAAGAACATGCACTGGATCGAGCTTTCCATGTCCTCGATGTTGACGATGGCCCACGGATTGCCCTTCTTGGAAACGCGCCGGTCCACGCTGGTGATCAGACCCGCGATCAGGACCTGCTGGCCGTCGCCCATCGTCCGCGCACGGTCGATCAGATGCGCGATCGACATCTCGCGCAGGTTCGCCAGAATCGACTGCATGCCGTTCAACGGATGGTCGGACACGTACAGGCCGAGCATCTCACGTTCGCGGTTCAGCTTCTCCTTCTTGTCCCACTCCTCGATGTCGGGCACGGTGACGGTCGCGTCGCCCATCGCCGCCGCTCCCCCGTCCTCGTCGTCGGCGAACAGGTCGAACTGGCCTTCCGCCTGCTTGCGTTTGATGCCGACAACCGAGTCGATCGCCGCCTGGTGAATAGTGAACAGGGCGCGACGGTTCGGGTCGATCGAGTCGAACGCGCCGGCCTCGATCAACGACTCGACCATGCGCCGGTTCAGCGCGCTCAGCGGCACGCGGCGGATGAAGTCCATGAAGTTGACGTACTTGCCGCGAGGGCTTTCGCGTTCGGCGATGATGTCGCGCACCGGAGCCTCGCCGACGTTGCGGATCGCGCCGAGGCCGAATCGCACGACGTCGCCGACTGCGGAGTACTCGTACACCGATTCGTTGACGTCCGGTGAGAGCACCTGGATGCCCATGCGCCGAGCCTCGCCCAGGTACAGCGCGGTCTTGTCCTTGTTCGTGGACGCGCCTTGCAGCAGGGCGGCCATGAACTCGACCGGGTAATGGGTCTTGAGGTACGCGGTCCAGTACGAGATCAGACCGTACGCGGCCGAATGCGCCTTGTTGAACGCGTAGCCGGAGAACGGGACCAAGATCTCCCAGATAGCCTCAGCGGCCTCCTCGGAGTAGCCGTGCTCCTTCATGCCCGCGAAGAACGGCACCTTCTCCTTGGCCAGCACTTCGGGCTTCTTCTTGCCCATCGCTCGACGCAGCACGTCTGCCTTGCCGAGCGAGTAGCCGGCGAGGATTCGCGCGGCGGACTGCACCTGCTCCTGGTAGATGATCAGGCCGTAGGTTTCGTCAAGCACGGCCTTGAGCGGCTCGTCGAGTTCGGGATGGATCGGTTCGATCTTCTGCAGGCCGTTCTTGCGCTTGGCGTAGTTCGTGTGCGATTCCATCGACATCGGGCCCGGTCGGTACAGGGCGATAAGTGCGGAGATATCGTTGAAGTTGGTGGGCTTCAGCGTTCTCAGCAGCGAGCGCATGCCGTCGCCATCGAGCTGGAAGACGCCGAGCGTGTCGCCGCGCGACAGCAGTTCGTAGGTCGCCTTGTCGTCGAGCGGGATCTTCGTATGGTCGATCTTGCCCTTGCCGTTGAGTTCGATGTTGCGGATCGTGTCGCGGATGGTCGTCAAGTTGGACAGGCCGAGGAAGTCCATCTTGACCAGGCCGAGCGTTTCGCACGTATGGTATTCGAACGTGGTGGTGACGGTGCCGTCGGTGCGTTCCAGCAGCGGCGACGTGTTGGTGATCGGTGCGGAACCCATGATCGTGGCGCACGCGTGCACGCCGGTCTGGCGGATCAGGCCCTCGATGCCCTTGGCCTCCTCGGTGATGCGCTTGGCGTCCGGGTCGGAATCGTACAGTTCGCGGAATTCGCGCGCCTCGGCGTAGCGTTTCGCCTTCGGGTCGAAGATGTCGTGCAGGCTGATGTCCTTGCCGCCGGTGGCCGCCGGCGGCAGCGCCTTGGTGACCTTCTCACCCACCGAGAACTCGTATCCCATGATGCGGGCGGAGTCCTTGAGCGCCTGCTTGGTTTTGATCGTGCCGTAGATCACGCACTGCGCGACCTTGTCGTGGCCGTACTTGTCGGCCACGTATTCGAGCACGCGGCCGCGGCCGTCCGGGTCGAAGTCGACGTCGATATCCGGCAGGGAGACGCGTTCCGGGTTGAGGAATCGTTCGAAGATCAGACCGTGCTTCAACGGGTCGAGTTCGGTGATGCCCATCGCGTAGGCGACCATCGCGCCTGCGGCGGAGCCTCGCCCGGGGCCGACCATCACGCCATGCTCCTTGGCCCAGTTGATGTAGTCGGCCACGACGAGGAAGTAACCGCAGAACTGCATCTGACAGATCACGCCGCACTCGTAGTCGGCCTGTTTGAGCACCTCCATCGGCGGGTGGCCGTTGTAGCGGCGTTCGAGGCCCTCCTCGACCTTCTTCAGGAACAGCGACGTCTCGTCCCAACCTTCGGGGCAGTCGAACTGCGGCATGAACGCGCCGTCCTCGTGATCGTCGAAGATCACGTTGCAGCGGTCGGCGATCTCGAGCGTGTTGTCGCACGCCTCGGGGAAGTCCTTGAACAGTTCGCGCATCTGCTCGGCCGATTTGATGTAGTAGCCGGAGCCGTTGAACTTGAAGCGGTTCGGGTCGTCGAGCCGGCTGCCGGAGTTGATGCACAGCATCGCGTCCTGCGCGTCACGGTCCTCCTCGAGCACGTAGTGCGAGTCGTTGGTGGCGAGCAGCGGCGCGTTGAGCTTCTTCGCGATGGTGAGCAGGTCCTTGGTGACCTGCGTCTCGATCGTCAGGCCGTGGTCCATGAGTTCGATGAAGAAGTTGTCGCGGCCGAAGATGTCTTGGAATTCGCCGGCTACGCGCAACGCGTCGTCGAACTGGCCGAGGCGGAGCCTGGTCTGGATGATGCCAGAGGGGCAGCCGGACGAGGCGATCACGCCTTTGGAGTATGTGGCGAGCACGTCCTTGTCCATACGCGGGTAGCGGGCGACGCGGCCTTCGAGATTGGCGACGGACGAGGCCTTGATGAGGTTGACGAGGCCCTCGTCGTTCTCGGCCCACATGGTCAGGTGGGTGATCAGGCCGCCGCCGGACACGTCGTCGTCGTGCTGTTCTTCGGTGCCCCAGTGGACGCGCGACTTGTCCTGACGCGCGGTTTCCGGCGTCACGTACGCCTCGATGCCGATGATCGGCTTGATGCCGGCGTTGACGGCGGTGCTCCACAGTTCGTAGGCGCCGTGCATGTTGCCGTGGTCGGTAATGCCGACCGCGGGCATGCCGAGTTCCTTGACCCGGTCCACCAGATTCGGGATCTTCGACGCACCGTCAAGCAGCGAGTAGTGCGTGTGATTGTGCAGATGGACGAAGCTCTTTCCCGATTCAGTCATGCGTTCCACCATACCTCATGCCCTTGGCGGGGATGGCGAAGGAACGTTCGCCGGCAGGGAACGCCCGGACCGTCGCCGTCAGACGAACAGGCTCATGTCGCTGGTCTCGCCCGCCCCGAGGAACGTGCTCACGCCGCCGAGTTCCACGCCGTCGATGAGCTCCTCCTTGCGGATGCCCATGATGTCCATCGACATCTGGCATGCGACGAGCCGCACGCCGTGGTCGGTGGCCTGCTTCATGAGTTCCTCGAGCGAGGCGACGTTCTTGGATTTCATGATCCAGCGGATCATCTTCGCGCCGATGCCGCCCATGTTCATGCGGCTCAGGCCCAGCTGTTTGGTGCCGCGCGGCATCATGAAGCCGAACATGCGCTCGACGAGGTTCTTGGCGACGCGCACGCGCTTGGGCTTGCGCAGGATGTTCAGGCCCCAGAACGTGAAAAAGATCGTGACCTTGCGGCCCATCGCGGCCGCGCCGTTGGCCATGATGAACACGGCGATGGTCTTGTCGAGGTCGCCGCTGAAGACGACGAAGGTCTTGTCGTGGAGCACGTCGCCGCCAGCGGATGCGGTGGCTGCTGCGGTCGTGGCAGCAGCGCCGACCGTCTGCGTAGCGGTCGTGTCGCCGGCCGGCGTGCCCTTTTCCAGTTCGGCATGGATGATGCCGTTGCCGTCTTCGCGCGTCAGGCTGAGCAGCGTGTTGCCGGTGCGTTCGGCCCATACCGCGATGTCGGAGCAGAACGCGTCCTCGGTGGCTTCGACCGTGAGCCTGGTGCCGGCCGGTTCGGGGCGCAGCGCGTCGGCCACGGCGACGATCGGGCCGGGGCATTTGAGTCCCTTCGCGTCGATGTGCAGCGTCTTGGGCGCGGCGGCTGCGACGAGCGCGGCGGTATCCGTCTTGGACGCAGTCGTGCCATCGGCCACACTGTCAGCCGTTGCATCGTCCACGCATCCGGCGTCACGCAGCGCGGCGAATCCGCCGTCCAGATTGATCGCCTCATAGCCGCGGTCGGTCAGGATCTCACACACCTGCTCGCTCCAGTCGCCCACGCGGCAGAACACGACGACCGGCTTGCCGGTCGGCACCGAGCCGAGCCGCTGGCCGATCTGGTCGAACGGGATGTTGATCGCGTCCTTGACCGGGTGCACGATCACCTCGTCCGGTTCGCGCAGATCCAGCAACGTGACCGTGCCGTGGTCGAGCGCGGCGAATTCCGCCGGCGTGATGTGCCGGTATTCGTCGTTCGTGTCATTGTCCCCATGCAATGCGATGGCCATATCGTTCCCCTTCCTTGACTGTCGTATGCAATGCGTCAGATCGCGCACGCCGGCTGGATGTAGTTCTCCGGGTCGAGCGAGGTGATGGTCGGATGGTCGCCGCATACCGCGCATTCGGGCACGCGCCCCGGCAGCGGCACGCGGCGCACGTTCATGGTGAGCGCGTCGACGGTGAGCATGCGGCCGATCAACGGCTCCCCCACGCCGACGATGAGCTTGACCGCTTCGGTGGCCTCGAGGCTGCCGATCACGCCGACGACCGCGCCGAGCACGCCCGCCTCCTTGCAGGTCGGTACCTCGCCCGCCGGTGGCATCTCCTCGAAGATGCAGCGGTAGCACGGCCCTTCGCCCGGCACCACGTCCATGAGCTGCCCGGCGAATCCGACGACGCCCGCGTGGATGAACGGTTTGCCGGCGAGCACGCACGCGTCGTTGATGAGGAATTTCGTGGCGAAGTTGTCGGTCGCGTCGATGACGAGATCGTACGGTTCGATGAGCGCGGCGATATTGCCGGCGTCGACGAGTTCGTTATGCTCGTCGACGGTCACGTCGGGGTTGAGCGCGCGGATAGCCGCGGCGGCCGACGCGACCTTGGGTTGACCGACGCGGGCGGTGATGTGGACGATCTGGCGTTGCAGGTTGCTCAGATCGACCACGTCGCCGTCCGCGAGTCCGATGCGGCCGACGCCGGCGGCGGCAAGGTAGAGCGCGGCCGGCGAGCCGAGGCCGCCCGCGCCGATGATGAGCACGCTGGCGGCCAGCAGCCGCTTCTGCCCTTTCGCCCCGACCCCTTTGAGGATCAGATGCCTGGCGTAACGTTCCAACTGTTCGTCATTCATCGCCATAATCGCGTTCCCCTCTGCCGGCCGCACCGGCCGCAATTCCGCGAATCCTACTTCTGCAGCAGCGATTCGGGCGTCTTGTACGCCGGACCGTCGGACACGGAGTTCGCGAACGCGCGCAGCGTCTCGATCGACGTCTTCGCGGCGACGATCTGCTCGCGCACGCGCAGCGGCGACGTGCCGCCCTTGCCGTTGCGGGCGGAGACGGAACCCTCGGTGGAGAGCACCTCACGCACCTGCGGCGCCTTGTCGGCCGGCAGGAAATCCTTGAACACGTCGATGAAGTCCTCGTCCGTCAGGTCCCACAGCTCCTGGCCGCGGCTTTCGGCGATCTTCACGCACGCGCCCGACAGTTCGTGCGCGTGGCGGAACGGCACGCCGTTCTTGACGAGCCATTCGGCGATGTCGGTGGCCAGCGCGAAGCCGGTCGGCGCCTCGGCCTCGAGACGGTCGTGGTCGAACTGCATGGTGGCGACCATGCCGGTGAACGCGGGCAGCAGCACCTCGAGCGTGTCGACCTGGTCGAACACGGCTTCCTTGTCCTCCTGCAGGTCGCGGGCGTATGCGGTCGGCAGTCCCTTGAGCGTGGCGAGCAGACCGGTCAGGTCGCCGATCAGACGGCCTGACTTGCCGCGCGCGAGTTCGGCGATGTCCGGGTTCTTCTTCTGCGGCATGATCGACGAGCCGGTCGAATACGCGTCGTCGAGGCGCACGAACGCGAATTCCTGCGTGTTCCAGATGATGATCTCTTCGGAAAGACGGCTGATGTCGACGCCGGTCATGGCGGCGATGAACGCGAATTCGGCGACGAGGTCACGCGAGGCGGTGCCGTCGATCGAGTTGGCGGTCACGTTCGAGAAGCCGAGTTCGCGGGCGACCGCGACCGGCTCAAGGCCGAGCGTGTTGCCGGCGAGCGCGCCGGAGCCGTACGGGCTGGCGTCGATGCGCTTGTCCCAGTCGGCGAGGCGCTGCACGTCGCGCAGGATCGGCCAGACGTGGGCCATGAGCTGGTGCGCGAGCAGGACGGGCTGGGCGTGCTGCATGTGGGTGCGGCCGGGCATGACGGTGCGGCCGGCGGCGACGGACTGTTCGATGAGCGCGTTGGCGAGGGCGAGCAGGAGCTTGGCGATGATGCGGCTGTGGCGGCGCAGCCACATGCGGATCAGGCAGGCGATCTGGTCGTTGCGGGAGCGTCCGGCGCGCAGCTTGCCGCCAAGTTCGTCGCCGGCGATGGCGAGCAGTCCGCGCTCGAGCGCAGTGGCCTCGTCCTCGTCGTCTTCGATCGGGGCGAACGCGCCGGAGTCGACGCGGCGCTGGAGTTCGTCGAGCGCGTCCTCCATGCGCTGCAGCTCGTCGGCGGTGAGGAGTCCGGCGCGGCCGAGGGCGCGCGCGTGGGCGCGTGAGCCGGCGATGTCGTCGTCCGCGAGACGCCAGTCGAACTGGGTGGACTTGCTCAGTCGGGCGAGCTCCGGCGACGGACCGGAGGTGAAACGACCGCCCCACAGGGCGAGATGCTCGGTGTTCTGCTCGGCGCTGTCAGCCATGCGTGTTGCTCCTTAGCTTCTGATGCTGTTGCGATACGTGGATAAGCGAATAGGCTTCTCATGCTCGTAAACCATCAAAAGCCTACCAGTCTCCGTAACCATTCACGGGCGTGCTCATTCGAGCGCGGTCGCGCGCTTACTCATCCATGTCGATGTCGTATCCGCCGCCGAGCACGAACCGGGTCAGTATGCGGCGCACTTCACGGTTCGCCTTGGGCTGCGTCAGCACCGTATGCCGCATCTGCTCGAGCGCGGCTTTCGCTCGCTTTTTGTCGACGGATTTGACCAGCGCGTCGAATCGCCCGTATTCGTTGAGCGTCAGTTCGGTGACGTGCTGCATGAGCAGTTCGTCGAGCAGCGACCGGTCGATGCCGGTACGGTCCACGAGTTTGTCGATCTGTTCGTCTTTCTCGCGTTTTGCGTACTGGGTGATGTATTCGCGCAACGTCATGCCGGGCTCCGGGTGGACATCGCCGCGTTCCACGTCGTGCAGGAACAGTTCGGCGAGACGCTGTTCATTGGCGGACAATGCGGCGAACGAGCGGTGCAGTTCCCGGGATGCGGCGGCCAGTTCGCCGTTGTCCTCGTGCAACGCCTTGAGCCATTTGTCGAAGTTGGCGTTCATGTAGTCGGTGTCGATGAGCCCGGTGTCGATTTCGGTGAGATAGCCTTCCAACTCGTACGGAGCTTCCGTATTCTCGGAGCCCGGGTCATCCCCGTCTTCGTTGTCATGGTCGTCGAACAGCTCCTTGTACCGCTGTGCGAGGATCAGGTACGTACGCTCGTCGATCTGCGGCTGGACCGTGGTGGTCCTGCCGTCCTCGTCCATGCACTCGAATGTCGGTTCATCCCAAGTGAATCCTTGGATTTTGGCCGCTTCGAGCGCCTTGTTGAGTTCCACGAACTCCTTGGCGAACTTGCGTTTCGCTTCCACCGATTCCGGCAGCCGCGCAAGGTCGCCCACGCCGGCCGACGCGAAGACGTCGCGGATTTCGGCGAGTCGCTCGTCCATGGCTTTGACGTTCTCGGGAAGTTTCTGCACGAACAGGTCGAGCGGCCGGTCGCCGGAATACAGTTTGACCGCGGCCTTGATGTTCTCGCGCATGGTGTGCGGCTTGCGGTAGTAGCGGATCGTGCCGAACGGCTTGTCGGGGCCGAACAGTCGGTTGGTGCGGCTGAAGGCCTGGATGATGCTCTCGTATTCGATGATCTTGTCGAGATAGAGGGTGTTCACCCATTTCGAGTCGAAGCCGGTGAGCATCTGGTCGACGACGATGAGCAGGTCGAGCCGCGCGTCGCGGTTCGTGTCGATGGTGCCGTAAGGGGCTTTGTGCGACAGGCGCGAGGAGATGTCCTTTTTCATCGCCGGCCAGTCCACGATGCCGAAATGCTTGCCGTACGTCGTGTTGTAGTCGGTCATGATTTCGGCGAGCGCATCGCTCTTGACGCTCGCCCCGGCGTTGTTGTCGACGTTCGGGTCGAACAGTGCGGTGACGCGCAGCTGCGGAGCCTGTTGTTTAAACAGGTGATAGTAGTTGATCGCTTCGGGGATGGAGCTGGTGGCGAGCATGGCGTGGAACTTGTTGCCGTGGCTGAGTACCGGAAACTGTTCGATGATGTCTTTGACGACCATGCCGGCGTGCGGTTTGCCGATGCCGTATTCGCCGGTTCCGAAGCATCCTTCGATGCTGGGACCGCGGCTGCCGTCGGCATCGACCGCCGACGCCAAGGGCATTTGCGTCTTGTCCATGTAATGCTCGTACACGTCGGCCTTGTCCGGGTCGTTGAGCGCTTCTTCCACGGTCGATGCCTTCGCCTGGTGCAATGCGACGGCGAGGCGTACGTCGGTGTCCTTGTAGGTGGTGACCATGGTTGGGTCGAAGCCGAGCACGTTGTGGTCGCGGATGCCGTCGGCGATGCTGTACCGGTGCAGGCAGCCGCCGAAGATCATCGCGGTGGTGGAGTGCTTCTTCTGGTTCTCGTCGAGGATCGGCGTGCCGGTGAAGCCGAAGAACATCGCGTTTGGGAACGAGCGGCGGATATCCTGCAGCATGTCGCCGAACGTGGAGCGGTGACATTCGTCGACGATGAACACGACGCGTTTGGCGGCGAGCCGGTCGAGTTCGGCTTGCGTGACGCCGCGTTCGCCGAGTTTCACGTTGCTCATTTTCTGGATGGAGGTGACGATGAGCGTGTCCTTGGGATCGTCGCTGGAGAGTTTGTCGCGCAGCACGCCCGTGTTTTCAGTGCCCTGCACATCATCCTCGCTGTCGGCGAAGGACTGGTATTCCTTGAGCGACTGCGTGCCGAGTTCGATGCGGTCCATGAGGAAGACGACCTTGTCGGCGTCCTTGGAGTCGGCGATGAGCTGCGCCGACTTGAAGCTGGTCATGGTTTTGCCTGAACCGGTGGTGTGCCACACGTAGCCGCCAGGGCGCCCCGGCACGGCGGGTCGGGCGTCCCAGTCGCACTTGCGTACCGCGTCGGAGATAGCGGATGCGGCGTAGAACTGGTAGCTGCGCAGTACTTTGAGGCATCCGTCAGCCGAGTCGGCAACGGTGTAGGAGCCGATGAGCTGGTGCGCCATCGGGATGGACAGGAGTTTCGCGCAGAACCGCTTCCATTCGTCCTCGCCGGGATGCTTGCCGCCGCAGATGGGCTCGTTGTTCCAGTCGGCCCAGTGGAAGTAGTAGCTCGGGTTGAATCGGTCCGCGCCCGGATTGGCGAAGTACACGGCGTCGTCGGAATTCATGGCGACGAATACCTGCACAAGCCGGAACAGTCCGGTGAACACGCCTTCGTGCGCGTATTTCTCGATCTGTTTGGTCGCCTGGCTGACGGGCACGCCGCTGCGTTTCAGTTCGATATGGATGAGCGGCATGCCGTTGATGAGCAGCACGAGGTCGCCGCGGCGTGAGTGGAGCATCGCGTTCTTGGCCGGGTAGACCGGCTGCCGCGCAATCTGATAAACGGTTTTCCCGCCGGCGATCTCCCGCCGGTCGTAGATGTAGAGGCTGATCTCCTTGCCGAAGTGCGCTTTGTCCTGTTTGTTGTCGCGTTTGATGGAGACGGTACGGCCGTTGATGAACGAGTTGAGCGCAAGCGGCGTGCGCAAGGTTTCGATCTGTTCGATGATCTGCGCCATTTCGCCGTCGGTCAGCGGATGATGGTCGAGCTGGTCGATACCGCAGTTGTTCTTGTAGAGGATGGATTTCCAGTTCTCGAGCAGATCATGTTCGGTCGGATACTTGAGCACGCCGTCCGTCCAGCCATGCTGCTGCAGCACCGTGATGACGTTCTCCTCGAAATCCGATTCCTTGTCAAAGATCATGGTCGGTTCCTTCTGTGTATTTTTATTGCGCATCAGTGCGCAGATGACCTGTGGTCAGCGATTCGCTGCCGATCGGCACGGCGGGATCGCATGGCGACGCGATACGCCGGAATATCGCTTCCAGCATCGCGTAGTTCTGGTCTTCCGCCGCGAGTCTGCTGGCTTCGTCGTTCTCCTCGCCGCTGACGAGACGCCAGTCGAGATCGTATCCGGCATCGTGACAGAGCAGTGTCCAGAACAGGCGTTGCACACGGCCGTTGCCTTCACGGAACGGGTGGACGAAATTATAATTGTCGTAGTGATACGCCAGCCGTTGCGCGAGCCGAGGCAAGTCAAGACCGGCGAGCATATTGTCTTTCCGCAGTTCTCCCTGCGCCCAGCCGACGCCCATGGCGATGTTCGTCGACGGCAGGAAGAACTCGGCGCCCTCGACGTTCTTGCGAATCTCCACAGTACGGATCTCACCCGCCCAGTCGTAGACGTCCTGGAACAGGATACGATGCAGCATGCGGAAATCGTCCAGCGATCCGCTCATGCGCGGAACCGGCTTGGTGAGGAATTCGCTCATGCGCAGCGCGGCGAATTCACCTTCGGCGTTCTGCAGTTCGTCGTAGGTCGTCGCACCGATCAGATTGCGCAGTATGCCGGTTCGCTGATCGATATACGGGTCGATGAACCGTTCAGGCATGAGCGGCGGCTTTCGGCTCGCGCTTGTCGACCTTCCAACGGCGCTTGGTTCTGGTCATGAGTTCTTCGATGGTGAAATCGCCGTCGACGTACTGTTCGGCGTCACGCCGGAACTCGGCGGAAACGTAGGCGCCTTCCATCTCGCCGGAATGGATGGCCTCTTCCATGATGCGTTTGCGATCCATGATTCCTCCGATTCCTAGACGAACATCTGTTCAAGCAAGGATTTCTTGATGTTTTGGAGCAATGTCAACTTACGCTGATGAAGGGTGATGAGCGAATCCAGCCGCGAGAAAAACCGGCCGATGACCTGCTGCTCAGCGAGCGAAGGCATCAAAATTGGACATTCGGCATATTCCTCAGCATTAACCCCAGGCTGCCCAGACCGTTGTGAAGTAATACTCACATAACGCTTATAAGCCTCACCAAGCGTTGACTGGAATACGAAATACGGATCGATATCGGACTTCAATCTCATGCGAATCAGAAAGCCAGCGAAATATGCGATGCCGTCTTTCTCTTGATAAATATAGGTTTTCCCAACACTTGCGCCAGTTCTAGCAAAAACAATATCGCCTTCAGACAGCAGATAATCCTCACACTGGCTGAGGTCAGCATCGGGTGAAGTCAGATCATTCTTAGAGAACTGACGAGTGCTGTCGTCGATATCCGTAATACGGAGATATCCATTCCTGCCATCATAGGCAGTAGCGGACGCGTTCAAACCATAACTGAATGAATCAGCAATCTCCCCCAACTTACGCTGTTCCCAAGGGTCAGTAAAACCGGAGAAACGAATACGCGGTACCGACTCACCCTCCTGAGGGAACATCTGTTCGAGCATCGACTTCTTCAGCACAACCAACTTGTCATACTTACGCTGATGAAGGGTGATGAGCGAATCCAGCCGCGAGAAAAACCGACCAATGACCCGCTGCTCATTATTGGATGTTGGAACATCAACCCATGTGTCATGCACATCATTTCTGTTGAGAGTCGGCACACCACTACCAGCTTGGTAACGAGCCAAGTCCAACTTTTCATACAGATAGTAGACAAATTTTGGATTATTGCCATAGAAGTTTGTAACCCACAGCGCGGTATTATGCGGCCAAAAGTCCGATTCAATAAAGTGAAGATTACCGATGGTTCCAGAACGGCCAGTCACAACGCCGGGGCCTTTAACCTTGTACTCGACGTGATAAGCACCAATGCCATTGGACATCACAACAGGATATGGTCCGGGAATAATTTTCCCAACCGGCAGATCAAAACCTCGCTGCAAAGGAGCCACCCGAGAAACCTTACGCTGTTCCCAAGGGTCAGTAAAACCCTGAAAACGAATCGAAGGTACGTTCGAATCAGTCATCTCACTCATCTCCCAGCAGGGCCTTAAGCTCGGCGATGCCGGCCATGTCGAATTCGTCGCCGGTCAGCTGGTCGAGCATCGAACCAAGTTCACGCTCGGCGTCATGAATCTGACCGCACACGTCGGCGTACGTGGTCGCGTACTTCTCGTCCAAGGCCGCGACCTTCGCCACGAGTTCATCGAGTACGGCGGTCGGCAGCGCTTCGAGTTTGGTCTGCAACGGTTCGATCCACTTGGCGCTCAGCAGTTCGGTCGTCTGTCCGTCGGTCAGATGCTCGATGACCGTCGCGGTCTTGTCGTCCAGCGCGGCATTGAGTTCCTTGACGGCCTTCTTGACCGTCTTCTCCTCGTCGATCAGCCGGTTCGCGGCCACGATCGTACGGTCGAACTCAGTGTCGGGATGCTTGCCGATCGACTTGGCGGCCTTCTTCACTTCGGCCGGCACGAACGCGTCGCCGTCCTCGTTGATCGCATCCGAGCTCTTGTCGTCCTCGTCCACGTTCTCCAGCAGATCGTTCAGTTCCTGCCCGATCTCGCTCAGACGACGCTCCTGAGCAGCGATTTCAGCCAGATCGGCCGTCATCAGACGTTCCTGCACGAGCTTGAACGGCAGAATATGGCCTCGCCAGCCGTCCTGCACTTCGACGTCCTTGCCGCCCTTCTTCTTGACGGTCATGTTCGCGTCGACCTTGCGCACCGCGTCGAATCCTTCGTTATGCAACGTTTCCAAGTCGTCGGCGATCGTCTTCCAGCCGTCCACGAACACCTGGTACGCAGCGTACGCGTCCACTAACGGCACGTCATGCAGACGACGGAACAGGTCATCGGCCAGTTGCTCCGGCTTGCTGGCGATATCCACGTCGGCGTATCCGTCGATCAGCTCGCCGTTCAGGAACGCACGGTAATCGGCGAAACGCTGCCTGTACTGTTCGACGTAGCGTTGCACTTCGGCGTTGCCATACACCGCATCTTTCACCGAGCCGCCGTTCACGTGTGCGATGTGGCCATCCTTCATGGCGAACAGCTGCGACTTGAGGCTTGGGAACACGTCCCAGTAGCGGTGCAGTGCATCGATCTCCTGCGCCGGCACGCCGCCGAACATCGTGGCGTAGATGTCCCACTGCTCGGCGGGTTCGGATGAATCCACGTAACGCGGAATGTTGAGGTTGTAGTCGTTGGCGCGAATCTCGTCGAGACTCACCAGACGGCTGAATTTGTCGACCGTTTTCGAACCGGTCACCGCGTCCACGATGCGCCGGATGTCGCACGCGCGCAGCCGGTTGTTCTTGCCGTCCTTCGCGAATCCTTTGGACGCGTCCACGATAAGCACATGGTCGTCGTCGCGATGCTTGCGCAGCACCATCACGATGGTGGGAATGCCGGTGCCGAAGAAGATGTTCGCCGGCAGACCGATGATGGCCTGGATATGGTGATGTTCCACGAGATTCTTGCGGATCGCGCCTTCCTCTCCCCCGCGGAACAGCACGCCGTGCGGCAGGACGATGCACATCATGCCGTCGTCGCGCAGATGATACAGGTCATGCAGCAGGAACGCGTAGTCGGCCTTGGACTTGGGCGCGATGCCGTATTCGAAGCGGACGTCCTCGCCGGGTGCCGGCGGCTCCCAGTTCTGCGAATACGGAGGGTTCGAGACGACCGCATCCACGAACAGCGGCTTATAGGTTTCGTCGCGAGTCTCATCGGAATCGAACCACGGCCAGTCGGCTTTGAGCGTGTCTCCGTTGCGGGCGAAGATGTTGCTGGGCAGGATGCCGCGCATCACCAGGTTCATACGCGTGAGGTTGTACGTGTTCTCCTTGAGTTCCTGCGCGTAGTATTTGATGCCGTTCGGATTGCCGTTGCGGCGGGCGACGGCCTGACCGATGTGGATGAGCAGCGAGCCTGAACCGGACGTTGGATCGTAGATCTCGATCTCGTCGCGGCCTTGCAGATGCCATGCGATGATCTCGCTCATGAGCTGGGAGACCTCGCTCGGCGTATAGAATTCGCCGGCCTTCTTGCCCGCGTTGGAGGCGAACTTGTCGATCAGGTACTCGTAGATGTAACCGAGGGTGTCGTAACCCTCGCGGCTGTCCATCGGAATGTCCTTGATGAGGTAGATCAGGTCACGGGCGGCCTTGGAACGGCTGCGCTCGTCGGTGCCGAGCTTCGACAAACCGGTCTGGAGCGTCTCGAAAATACCGGCGAACACACGCCGGTGCGCCGGGTTGATGTTGCGCTCGAACGCCGACAGCGCCTCGCGTACATCGGCGATGGTGAAGTCGGAGCCCGAGGCGATCCAAGTGGAGAACAGGTTGTCGTAGGAGATGAAATAGCCGCACAGCTGGCGCACGTCCTCTACGGTTTCGGTATCGTCCTCGACCAGTGCGGGCAGGTCTTCATCGGTCCAATCGTCCTCATGCAACCGCGCCACCAGCGTTTCCGAGAGGAACTTGTAGAAGATGAAGCCGAGAATGTAGTCCTTGTATTCGTTCGCCTCGATCTTCGAACGCATCCGATTGGCCGATTCCCAAATCCTCGCGGCGAGCTGCTGCTTATTCATTCATATGCTCCTTGTTCCTGTACACTTCATCGAGCGTTTTGCCTTGATCATTCACCCATTCGGTCCAGCCATTTTGGCTACCACCAAGAACGAACACGGCGGCCGTGGACGGGCTGGCGAAGGTCACGTCATGGTCAAGCTTCGCCTTGCCTTTTTGACTGCCGAAGAGCTGCTCGCGGGCGGCGATGGCTCCTCGGTTCTTGATAATGCCGCGTCCCAGTTCAACCTCGGAACCGGCAAGGACGGTAAACCGCCCGGTTGCCTTATCGTATTTCCCGGTTGCCGAGATTCCGTTCTTCTTGGTGTGAAATCCTTCGCTCACATGCGCCGCGGTTTCCGAACGATTGAGGTCATAACCGAGGACTTTCATGCGAAACAGCATGCTCTCATGCAGCTTCTCGACCCGTTGCTCTTTATACGGGTTCACATGCGGACTGGGAAGATACGTATTATCCGTCTCGTATGAGCCGTTTCGCTGGACAAAGTCAATCGCTTTCGCCTCCAGGGCGTCCAACACATCCCTGTCGATGTTGATGTCGCCGTCAAGGAACATGACGGCCTTGTTCCAGAACTCCTTCTTGGCCTTATGGTCTTCAAGACGGGCAAGCCCCTGCGTGGTCTGCCCGGCATACACGCGGCCAAGCACACCATGGTCCTCATCCAGCAGGTAATACACGCCCCGTTCCGGCACATTCGGCAGTCTCTTTGCCTCGGCCAACTTATCTCTTGGAACCACAATGGTGACCAACGACTCGCCTTCCACACGGCAAATGCGAATGCCATCCGGATCATTGTCGATAAGCTGCATGGTCATGGTGGTGAGATGAATCATCGCTCACCGTCCTTGACCAGCTCATTGATGATGCAGGTCCTCACGAACGCCGAGAAACTCATGCCATGAAGCGCCGCGGCCTCTTTGGCGGAATCCCGAAGATTCGCGGGGATACGCATGGTGACGGGCACTACGTCGCCATCGACAAGGTACGAGCGTATTTCGGTTTCACCAGCGCCCTTCTCTATGAGGTTGGAGTAAGCCATCGCCTCACCGCACTTTCAAACTGCAATACAAATGCATTCATTATACGCCCGCTTGGGAACAGCGTAAGTTGGGGGAGATTACCAGAGAATTGGCAGAGTACGCCACATCGGAATCGCATTATCCACTGCTTACATCGTCGAGAAGTGGACTTATGTTCCAAACCGAATATCAGGACAATGCTTCTACCGATAATGAGGAAACGTTATTTAGCGTTGTACCTTTTGGCAAATGCACGTATCGGCATATGAGCGACGACGATATTTTTCACTTCAACATCAACAAAATCGCAGAAAAGGGGCTTGTTAGTAAGGAATATCCCGTATTTGAAGCCACAGAAGGTAATGACCTGGCTTTCCTGGTTGAGTTCCTCAACTCAAACGCAAGTTTCAGGTCATTTTGTCGACAGCAAAAAATTGGCGGAACCCGCACAAGGTTGTATTACAAAAACTTGTGTGAATTCAGCCTATACGTTCCTTGCGAAGAAGAACAAAAATGCGTATCCGATTTTTTGAGCGCTCTCGATTCCCTCATCACCCTTCATCAGCGTAAGCGCTGAAAACCGTTCAACGGCATTGATGCTGGCGGAGCCTCGGCCCCCTCGGCTGAGGGGGCTGTCAGCGAAGCTGACTGGGGGAGCGTCACGGCGCGAAACGCGCCAACAACAGCACCGCATCGCGCGCAGCGCGATACCTTACATCAACGTCGATAACGCCCTCATCACAATATCCACATCCTTGTTCTCCAATTCGCGGATGACATGCAAATACGTATCCTGCGTTGTGTTCATGCTCGCATGCCCGAGCCGCTTGGAAACACTGGCAATGGAGACTCCGGCGAACAGCAGCAGCGACGCATGCGTGTGCCGAAGCCCGTGTATCGAGATCACCGGCACGCCGACCCGTTCGCAATGCTTGGCGAGAATGCCATTCGCCGTTGAGTTGTACACCTTGCCGCCATCCTTTACAAAAATGGGCTTGCTTTCCGGCAATGCTTTCAGCAACGCCGACAATTGCATGATGAGCTGCCAGTCAAGCTGCACCTTGCGAACGGATGAAGCGTTCTTCGTCGGCACGAATCCTCCGCCGTTTTTGTAGTCCCACGTCTTGTTCACGGAAAGCGTCTGGTGTACGAAATCGAAATCGTTCGGGGTCAGTCCCAATGCTTCCGAAAAGCGCAGCCCGGTCTTTGCGATGAGCAGTATCAGCCAATCCCAACTTGGCTCCGCGCCGAGCGAAAGATCAGCAAGAATTGCATGCAACTCAAACTGATTGAGATACTTCTGTTTCTTCTGCCTGGGCTGCTTGCCTTTGATGATTACCTTGCGAGTGGGGTCGCGCTGGATGAATCCTTCATCGACGGCGTCGAGAATGGCGCCCTTCAACTGGTGGTGAAAGTCCATTGTCGTTTGTCGTTCGTGATATTCGGCGTAGCCATTGATGAGTTTCTGGTAACTGACGCGGTCAAAATCGGACAGCTTGAGATCGGGAATGAGCTTTGCGAGCCATGCTTGCGTGATCTTGTACTTCTTCATGGTCACGTCGCGGATCGCGCCTTCTTTATAGACGCTGACCCATTGCGCATAGTAGTCGCAGAACAAGACGTTTTGTGTGTTTTCGGTCATGTCAAGTCCTTTGGGTGGTTGCAGGAGGTGTTGACGGGAAACGATGTCAACAGCATCAGCCAAACAACCAATGAAGACGAGATGCAGGTAGAAGACAGAAGGTAATCGAATATAGCCCTATGCAATACGGAGATTCGGAGGGTTTATCGGGTTGTAATCGGGAAACTGGCAAAAGTGTGCGGTGCTGTTGTTGGCGCTGACGCGTCGTGACGCTCCCCCAGTCAGCTCCGCTGACAGCCCCCTCAGCCGAGGGGGCCGAGGCTCCGCCAGCATCAATGCCGTTGAACGGTTTTCAGCGCTTACGCTGATGAAGGGTGATGAGCGAATCGAGCCGCGAGAAAAACCGGCCGATGACCTGCTGCTCAGCGAGCGAAGGCATCAAAATTGGACATTCGGCATATTCCTCAGCATTAACCCCAGGCTGCCCAGACCGTTGTGAAGTAATACTCACATAACGCTTATAAGCCTCACCAAGCGTTGACTGGAATACGAAATACGGATCGATATCGGACTTCAATCTCATGCGAATCAGAAAGCCAGCGAAATATGCGATGCCGTCTTTCTCTTGATAAATATAGGTTTTCCCAACACTTGCGCCAGTTCTAGCAAAAACAATATCGCCTTCAGACAGCAGATAATCCTCACACTGGCTGAGGTCAGCATCGGGTGAAGTCAGATCATTCTTAGAGAACTGACGAGTGCTGTCGTCGATATCCGTAATACGGAGATATCCATTCCTGCCATCATAGGCAGTAGCGGACGCGTTCAAACCATAACTGAATGAATCAGCAATCTCCCCCAACTTACGCTGTTCCCAAGCAGACGCATCAGCAGATGATGTTGAGGTCGTCGTCGGAAGACTGAGACGTAGTAGCGTAGGCTTGCTCGAATTGGACCAACGACTCCTGCAGGACCTCGTCGTAGCCGGTGAGGGCGGCGAAGGGCATGAATTGGGCGGCTCGGTTGAGGCGGAGCATCGGCGGGTGGGTGCGTGAGACGTGGGGCGGCATGCCGATGATGTCATCGTAGCGATGCGTCGGCTGGAACAGCGAGGCCATCTGACGCATGTCGACTTGGACGGCAGCCGTGTCCGGATTTGCGCGTGCAGGACGGACCGCCACCGAAGGAGCCGTTGTCGGCCGTATCCGATCACCGGTTTGCGCCCTGCCGGATGTCCTGTCCTCCGCTCCCCTGCCGCTTTTAGCTTGATCATTGACCGGAACACCGGGCATAACCATTGAACCGGATGACTGGTTCGGTGTATTCCGGTTACTCTTGGCGCGACCTTCCTCGTCGCCCGCGGCATGGCCGCCGATCTGGTTGTTGCGATCCCGCCCGGTGGCATCCGGCTCAAGGTTCATGGCCTTGATGACGGCATTCTTGCCGAAACGGTGCTTGACCGCCAGCATCGCCTGCTGCACGTCGTGTTCGCGCCGGCGCTCGTCCCGAGATTCGCCATCGGCATCACGTTCTTGCTCTGCATCAGCGAATAGGTCCAACTGTTCCTCACGGACCGGCCGTCGCACCGTCATCGACACGCCATCCGCACCAACATCGGCTCCCCTGTCGGCAGTCGTTTCCGTCATCCCATACGGTCGCAACCGACCGACCACCACATTGAGTCGTCGCACCATCAGCGAACGGTCCACGATGCGGTCGTACAGTCTCATCATCGCAGCCGTGATCACTTCCGTCGACGACGTATGTTCCCCCAGATCAACCGACCCGTTGGCCGGACGCGGCACCTTCTTGCCGTATCGGTTCGTGGACACCGGCGCGGACCCTTCGAATCCCTCCTTGCCTTCGTAGCCGATGTACAGCCCGACCAGATCGGTGGTCATTCCCTTGTCCACGAGTTCCAGCGAGATCGCATCCGCCATCTCACGTACGACAAGACGTGCGGAATCGCACGAATACGGCCGGTGCAGCACCTGACCGGAGCTGAGCGAGTTCTCGGCCGGACGGTACTTCTTGACATCAGAGATCAGACACGGCTCGCGTCCCCACGCATGGTCGATGAGCAGCTCGGCGTTCACACCGAACATGCGGTAGAGCAGGTCCTCGTTGTAGTAATCATGCGCTTTGCCGAGCGAGCATCGCGCGATGTCGCCCATCGTGAGCAATCCGACCGATTCGAGACGCCGAGCATAACCTCGCCCGACCCGCCAGAAATCGGTGATCGGACGATGTGCCCACAGCAGTCGCCGATAGCTGGATTCGTCCAGCTCGGCCACGCGCACGCCGTCGCGGTCGGCGGGCATGTGCTTGGCGACGATGTCCATCGCCACTTTCGCGAGATACATGTTCGAGCCGATGCCGGCCGTGGCGGTGATGCCGGTCTCGTCCACGATGTCCTGCACGATGCGGCGGGCCAGTTCGTGCGGCGTCATGCGGTACATGGCGAGGTAATGCGTCACGTCGATGAACACCTCGTCGATCGAGTACACATGGATGTCGGCAGCCGAGGCATAACGCAGGTAGATCTCGTAGATGCGGCCGCTGACCTTGAGATAGTACGACATGCGCGGTTTGGCGGCGTAGTACCCGGCCTTGAGGCTTGGATCGGCGGCCAGACTTACCGAATCGAACGCCTCGCCGCTCAGCTGATGTCCGGGCGCGCGCAGACGACGTTCCTCGTTGACGCGTTTCATGCGTTCCACGACTTCAAACAGGCGAGCGCGGCCGCCGATGCCGTATGCCTTGAGTGCCGGGGAGACGGCAAGGCAGATCGTCTTCTCGGTGCGCGCCACGTCGGCCACGACCAGATTCGTCGTCAGCGGGTCGAGCCCGCGCGACGCGCATTCGGCCGAAGCGTAGAACGACTTCAGGTCGATGGCAAGGTACGTGCGTCTCGTTCGATCACTCATACCACCATTATCGAACATATGTTCGACATCTTGCATCGGGGCATCACCTCGGCGGTTTCCGCGCTTCGCCCCACAAACAGCGCCGCCAGCGGAGCCGCCTTCGGAACTCTTCCGCGCTTCGCCCCACAAACAGCGTCATTTGCAGAGCTGGCCCGAGAACTCTTCCGCGCTTCGCCCCGCTAAAGCACATCATTGCAAGGCGCATCACCGAGGCTTTGAGCGGATCGCCCCACAAGTGAGACTTCCGGGGCACATCGCCATACTCTTCCGTGATTCGCCTCGCTAGGGCGGGTCCCTGCGGGGCAGTCCACCAAGAGTTTCCGGCACCTGCCCCGCGAAGACATACCTCAGCGGGGCAGATGCCGGAAAACACTCATACGTTGCCTCGCAAAAGTGGTTTTCCGCAGCAATACCCAGCACCGGCCAGCAAACCGCTCCGCAACGACACGCGGTTGCAAGGCGGATGCCCCAAAGCACCCGCATTGCACCCCACGAACGCGGTTTCCAGGGCACATCGTCACCCCCTTCTGCGTTTTGCCCCGCTCAGGCACGTCATTCCGAGGCCATAACACCAGCACTTCCGCGCTTCGCCCCGCTAAAACGGGTTATTGCGAGGCAAATTGCTGAAATCCCTAGGAGATCACCTCATCGAGGGGTGTTTTGCGGGGCGAAACGCTGAGGACTTCCGGGAATCACCCCACAAAGAGGAGGTATGCGAGAAAAGAGGAACCGCGGGAAGGAGCAGACGTCCATGCGGAAGGCAATCAAACGGCAACGAAATGACGGAGCGGTACAGCATCGCACGACGGCCGCCATCATGGTCTTCCTCATCTACCTCCCCGACGCATCGGCACGCCGGCCGCACGCAGCTTATGCACCATCGGCTCCACGACAATCACTTCGTCGAACGTGCATCGCACGATTCGAGTCGCACCGGCCCGCAGTATCGCAGCTTCGCGCTCCCGCTCCTCCAACACCACATTTTGGATGCTTTTGCGATCGGTCATCGTCGGGTCCACGTACTTGCGCGTGCCATCAAACTCGGCCACGATCACCTCGCCGCTATCCAACCTCCATACGAAATCGGCGCGATACGACTTCCCTGTCAGCGGGTCCGCGAACACGACTTGGGTCTGTGGAGCCATCAGGCCGGAATCGACGATGGTGCCACGCATCAGCGACTCGCCGCCGTTTTCGCTGTTCTCATCGGCGTAATGCACCGCACGCAGCACCGCCGTGCAATCCGTTCGCAATCCGCCGCATATGCCGAGTACATCGCTTCTCATCATCCCTTTGCCGAGCGCCGAATCCATTACCGGCAACGCGAAACGGAAATCGAACAGCAGGCAACAGTCCACCACCGTACGGGCCTTACTGGTAACCGGCAATCCGCCAACGGTCTCGACCGGGCATCCGGGGGCATACAGGCGCCGAACTCGCGCCGGAGTATATACGGTGTTCTCAGTGGAGGAGATGATGAGTATGCTGTCGTCGTGCAGCGACCACTGATGTTCGAAGCCGTGCGCCGCGGCCGCAGTGGCTCCGGCGAACACCCATTGCGGGTGCCGTTCATGCAGCGTTCTTGCAATGTGGAGCGCTCTGTCAGGCGGTTCGAGCGCGGACCAGTACTGCGGGTCGACATACATGTTGGGAAACACACGGGTCAGCTCGTTGGCCGCGGCCCTGCGCTCAAAGGCGGATCTGACGGATTTTTCCCGTCCGAAGGCGCAACGGCGTTCCCGCTCGGCATTGGCGAGTGCTTCCTTGACTCTGGCATGGCATCTCATATGGCGACCCTATGCGAGCCGACGATGTGAAGTAAAGCCCGACAGGGGTATGTGGACGCAAACGAAGGTTTCGGGCGTGTTGTGGATAACTCGCCGAGCGCGGCGTCATTCATTGGGCGGGGCGAAACCGGGAACATCCCTGCTGAACGCCTCACAGAGACGACCTATTGCGGGACGAAGTCGGGAAGCATCTGCGGATCGCCTCGCACAGATGGTCCGTTGCGGGGCTGATCACCGAAGGCTTCAGAGAATGGCCCGCTCAAGGTGCCGCCGCGGGGCAAATCCCGGGAATATCAGGGAACCGCCCCGCGTAAGGCCCTCTCTGCAGGGCACGCCTCGGAGCTTTCAGGGAATCGCCCCGCCAAGGCCGGCAATTACGAGGCCAAACACGGGGATCTTCCGGAATCCGCCCCGCGGAGAATCATCTTGGCAGGGCAGAACACCGAATCCTTCGGGGAACTGCCTCGCCAAGGCCAGCGGTTATGGGGCAAATACGGAAATCCTCCACGATTCGCCCCGCCAGGGATGCTTGTTGCGGGACACATTCGAGAAGAACCCGGGGAGTTACCGCACTACGGGCCATCTGCAAACCCCGGCTTCCTCAGCAACAGGCGTGCGATGTGGTCGATTCCCGTGCGAGGTGCGCCCCCAATTCCCCGGCAACAGGAAGCCTCGAGGGCTGAGGGATACCCCGCATGACCCACACCACCCGCGTCACCGACCATACCGCCGGCGGCCCGATATGGGCAGCCGGCGTCTACCGTATGGCGCACAGGCGGCAAACAGGAATCACTGCCGCCAGTCGG
Organism: Bifidobacterium sp. LH_230; assembly: GCF_056357555.1. Taxonomy (NCBI): domain Bacteria; kingdom Bacillati; phylum Actinomycetota; class Actinomycetes; order Bifidobacteriales; family Bifidobacteriaceae; genus Bifidobacterium; species Bifidobacterium sp. LH_230. The sequence goes on along the minus strand of NZ_JBKEWJ010000002.1, from coordinate 178,953 downwards.
TGGTGCCGGAGAAGAAGCCGGAGATGCCGGAACCAGCAGAACCGGACCCACCGGAAGCGGGCGCGACCTCGTACATCTCGACGATGCGCGGGTCGCCGGATTCGGCGGCCATCTGCGCGAACAGGCGCTGCGCCTGCCAGCGTGACGCGCCCCAGATCAGATACCACAGCACGCCAGTGCCGAACACCATCATGAGCAGCGTCCAATGGAACAGCCCGTACCCATAGGCCACGAGCGCCACGGCGGTGATGAGCAGGATGTACGCGCGGCGGATGCACAGCGTCACCGCATTGCGAATCACCGACAGATACCGCGCCTTCGGGTATTCCACGATCAGCACCATCGCGATCGAGAACGCGGCGAACAGGAACACGAGGCACACGGCCAGCGCGGGCGTGACGTACACGCCCCACGGGAACTGCGCGAACAGCGCGATGTTGTAGACGAGCGCGAACCCTACGAGCGCGCAACTCACCCCGACCGCGAGCGCGCGCGGGAACAGCCGCGCGTAGGCGCGGAAATACGGGCGGAACATGGCGACGGCGACGTCCTGACGCACGTACAGCCCGGCGATCCAGTCGGGCGGGAAGCTCGCGGAATCGGAGGACGCGGATCGCGCGGCGCGTCCGGCGGCACGGCGATCGGCATGGTCACCTGCCGCAGCCACATCATCGTCCGCGACCGTAGACGACGCGACTTCGACCTCGGCCTCCAGCATGCGCTTGACACGCACGCGAGAACCGCGCGCGAGCAGCGCCGGATGGTCGCGGAACATCGCGTACAGCGCCGCAACCGCCGGCGAGGAGAGCCCCGCGGCCGCGAAGTACAGCGGCCAGTAGTTGAGGTCGTTGACCACAAGCATGACGATCACGAGCGGCAGCGCGGCGATCAGGCAGCAGATGCCGGCGAGGATCATCACGGTGACCGAGTTGACGATGTGCATGAACGCGTCGGCCTGGAACCACTTGTTGGTCGCGTCGGGCGATGCGTTGTTGTTGCTGTGGTCTTCGTTGCTCATGATTGCTACCTTACTGCGTTGCCGTTGGGATTTCCCGTCATTTCGAGCGAAGGCGAAGCCGGAGACGAGGAATCTTGCGGATGGAGCGGGCAGAAAAGATTTCTCCGCTCGCTACGCTCGGTCGAAATGACAACATAGAAGCCTGTGCTCGATCGAAACGACAATATAAAGAGATCCGTATTCGGTCGAAACGGCAAAAACAGAGATCCCCGTTCGTCCGAAATGACATATGAATACAGAAAAACGGTCTGCATGGTTACAGGCACACCATGCAGACCGTGTGTGGATTGCGGCCGGCTCGGCGGCGCAAGGAGGATAACGCCGCCGAGCCGGCCGGCCGAGGGCCGAAGAGCCGATCGGAAGGAGGGATCAGCCCTTCATGCCGGAGGTGGCGATGCCCTCGATGAACTGCTTCTGGCCGATGAGGAACACGACCAGGATCGGCAGGATGGAGAGCACGGAGCCGGTCATGATCATCGCGTAGTCGGCGTTGAACTGGCTGATGAACGTCTTGAGACCAAGCTGGATGGTCTGCAGGTTCTGGGCGCGCAAGTAGATGAGCGGGCCCATGTAGTCGTTCCACGTGTTGGTGAACGTGATGATGCCGAGGGCGGCGATGGACGGTCCGGACAGCGGCAGCACGATGCGCGAGTAGATGCCGAATTCGCTCAGGCCGTCGAGTCGGGCGGCTTCGGAAAGCTCTTCGGGGATCGTGTCGTAGAACTGCTTCATCATGAACACGCCGAACGCGCCGAACGCCTGCAGCAGAATGATCGACCAGCGGGTGTCGACCAGACCCCACGAGGAGAGCATCTTGAACTGCGGGATCATGTAGGACTGCCACGGCACGGCCATGGTGGCGATGTAGATGAGGAACAGCGTGTTGCGGCCGGCGAACTTGATGCGCGAGAAGCCGTAGGCGGCGAACGAGCCGGTGAACACCTGCAGGAAGGTCACGCAGATCGCGAAGAACACGGTGTTGCCGACCCACAGCAGCATGTCGGACTTGGTCCAAATGTTGATGTAGTTCTCGAAGTGCCACACGCTCGGCAGCCACTTGAACGGCACCATGAACACTTCGTTGTTCGGCTTGACCGAAGCGAGGAGCATCCAGACGAACGGCAGCAGCGTGAACGCGGCGACGGCGATCATGGCCACGTAGCCGATGACGGTGCCGACGACCTTGAGCGGGCTGACGGGCTTCTTGTTGAACGGGATGTCGGCGGAAGGAGACTTGGCTCCCGCGACCGGGGTGATGCTTGCGGCAGTCATCTTACTTCTCCTTCTTGTTGTTGTACCAGAACTGGATGAGGGTCACGACCATGCACAGTGCGAACAGCACGAGCGAGACGGTGCCCGAGTAGCCGAAGTCGGAACGGTCGAAGGCCACGCGGTAGACGTACTGCGCGAGCATGAGGGTCGCGGTGCCCGGGCCGCCGTCGGTCATGACGAGGGTCAGGTCGAGGATCTTGAAGGACTGGATGGTCAGCGTGACCATGACGAAGAACAGGGTCGGTCGCATGCACGGCACGGTGATCTTCCAGAACTGCTGCCAGCCGTTCGCGCCGTCGATGGACGCGGCCTCGTACAGTTCGCCCGGAATGGTCTGCAGGCCCGCAAGGATGAGGATCATGAAGTAGCCGACCTCACGCCAGGTGGCCACGATGATGACCGCGACCATGGCCCACTTGGTATCGCCCATCCAGCCGGGGGCCCAGCCGCCGGTGAAGACCTTGATGACCTGGTTGATCACGCCGGACTTGGCGTCGAACAGCATGTTCCACACCTGGGCGGCGGCGACGATCGAGGTGATGTACGGGAAGAAGGCGACGGTGCGGAAGAACGCGCGGCCCTTCAGGTTGGTGTTGAGCAGCACGGCCAACGCGAAGGCGATGGCGAGGGTGAGCGGGATGTGGACGATCGAATAGACGATGGTGTTGACGAACGCCGCGTGGAAGTTCGAGTCACGCGACAGTCGCGACCAGTTGGTCAGACCGTTGAACACCGGATCGCCGAAGGCGCTCCACTTGGAGAAGCCGATGTAGAACAGCTGGATGACCGGGATGAGAATAAGAACGAGGAAGCCGATGAAGTTCGGCGCGATGAACCCGATGCCGTTGATGAGATTGCGCCGGCCGATGGCCTTGTTGGCCTTGCTGTGGTCGGGCGGTGCGACATGTGACTGTGCAGCCGAGGTAGCCTGTGTCATCGCTGCAACACTCCTTTGTATATAGTGCGGTGAAAATGCGGATGGATTGATGACGGGAATCGATGTGGGCATGATGAACGGGAGCCCGGACTGTTTCCTGATAGGTACAGCCCCGACCCCCGTTCATCGGCATCCGGTCAGTGGCGACCGGTGGAGCCGGATCGTTCCTTACTCGACGACGCCCTGATCCTTGACGTCCTGCGTGGCCTTGGCCAGTGCGTCATCGACGCTGGAGGTCTTGGTCATGATCGAGGAGTTGGCGGTCTTGAGCACGTCCTGGATGACATCGGTGCCCTTGCCGACCGGGTTCTCCGGGTTGGTCTTGTGCTCGGTCCAAGCCTTCTTGGACAGGTCGTCGGTGGCCATGCCTTCGGTGCCGAAGTAGGTGTCGGCGACGGAGTCGGAGAAGTAGGCCGGGGTGGTGGCGATCTTGGCGAGCGCCTCGGAGCCCTTCTCACCGGAGGCCCACTTGACGAATTCCTTGGCGGCGGCCAGCTGCTGGCCGGAGATGTTGGAGGAGACCGCAAGGCCGGTCGGATCGGCGAAGGTCACCGGGGTGTCGGAGGTGGAGGCGTCCGGGTTCTGCGGGATCGGTGCCATGCCCCAGGTGAACTGGTCGGCGTCGCCGGACTTCTGCTGGCTGACGAGCGTGGCGGCGAACCAGGTGCCCATCGGCAGCATGGCGGCCTTCTGGGTGCCAAACTGGGCCTGATATTGAACCTTGGTGGAGTTCGAGGTATTCCAGTCGATGGTCAGGCCTTCCTCCTGCCACTTGAGTGCGCGCTCATAGTAGGGCTTGAGGTAGCTGTAGTCGCCCTTGAAGAAGTCGTCATAGGCACCGTCGGTCTGCGCGACCGCGAAGCCCTGCACGACGGACTGCCAGTTGTGCTGGTACATCGGGTAGACGGAGTTGGCGTCGTATCCGGCGGCGGGCAGCTTCTTCTTGAGCTCCTCGGCGGCCTTGGTGTAGTCATCCCACGTCCAAGTGCCGTCGGGGGTATCCACCCCGGCCTTCTCGAACATGTCCTTGTTGTAGAAGAGCACCCAGGAATCCTGACGGTACGGCATCGCGTAGTACTTGCCGTCCTCGAGCTTGTACTGGGAGACGTCGATGTTCTTGTCGCCGTCGTAGCCGGCCGCGATGTCCGAGAGGTCCGCGAGACCGCCGGATTCTGCGGCGTACGTGTAGTACTTCTGCAGGTTCTTGATCGGGAAGACGTCGGGCTGGCTCTTGCCGGAGATGTCGGAGGTCAGCTGCTTGTCGTAGTCGTCGGCGGAGTACTGCTTGATCTTGACGGTGATGTTCGGGTGATCCTTCATGAAGCCGTCAGCCAGGGTCTGGAACTCCGGGGTGGTGTCGAGCGACCAGCCGGCGAACGTGATCGTGGTCTTGGCGTTCTCGTCCAGCGCCTCGGTCTTGCCGCCGCTGGCGTTGTTGCTCGAGCCGCAGCCGGCGAGCAGCATCACTGCTGCGCCTGCGAAAGCGGCGGCCTTGAAGAGCGGAGAGACTTTCCTCATGGTGTGTTTCCTTTCCTTCCATTCCGACATCGTTGCCGAAACCCGCTCGGTGAGCGTTCGTTGCGATCACTTCGTAGTGATCACTGCTGCACCTTGCGCTTGACTTTGATTATTCACTGATTGATCGTTCCTGATAGTCGTTTGCCAAAATTTTCCATACTTGCGATCAGCAGTGGTTGATACGATCAAATTATCCGTTATCGTTCACAACGTAGCAATCTCCGACTATGTACCGATACAACGGGACGATCGGAAGATATTTGCGAAATGATCATTTCGCATGCGCGCACGTCTCGCGAACCAGCAGCCGGGTCGGCAGGACGACCGGCCGGGAGATGCCGACGCTGCGGTGACGCACCTGGTCGATGAGCAGTTTGGCCGCCTGCTGGCCCATTTCGCGCCACGGCGTCGCCACCGAGGTGAGCGACGGCGAGATCAGCGAGCCGAGTTCGATGCCGTCGAACCCGATCACCGACACCGAGCCCGGCACGTTTACGCCGCGGTCGCGCAATTCGTTGACGAAGCCGATCGCCATGAGATCGTTGTAGGCGAACACGGCCGTGGTCGGATTCGCAAGAAACGCGTCGACCGCGAGCGCACCGCCCTTGCCGGTCGGCGCGTTCCCGTCGATGCGGCGCAGACGTATGCGCGCCGCCGCGCATTTGGCGTACAGCGCCTGCCATCGGGTGCTTTCGCTCCAGGACGCCTCCGGGCCGGCCAGATACGTGATCTCGCGGTGGCCGAGACCGGCCAAGAGATCGACCGCCTCGCCGATGCCCTTGGTGCAGTCCGCGATCACCGATTGCAGGCCCCGCACCGTGCGGTTGACCATCAATACGGGCTTGGTCTGCGCCACCTTGCGGATCGTCGCGTCCGAGACGCGCGAGGAGAGGAACACGAAGCCGTCCGCATGCGGCAGGGTGAGGCTGGCGAGCTTGCGTTCCAATACATTGCCTTCCTCGGTGTCCACGATCATCAGCCCGTAGCCGTTGCGCAGACATTCGTGCTGGATGCTGTGGGCGAGGTCGGAGAACAACGGGTTTCTCAGATCGGCCACGAACGCGGCGATCAGGCCGCTCGGCTGATCGCGCGAGAACGGTTCGACCGTCTCGTTGCGGTATCCGAGCTCGTCGGCGATCAGCCGGATGCGCCTGGCCGTCTCGGCGTTCACCCTGCCGGGCCGAGACAGCGCGCGCGACACCGTGGATACGGACACGCCGGCCGCGAGCGCAACGTCGTTGATCGTCACCCGTCCTTGTGCCATGACGAATCCTCCTTGCTCCATTGCGATCATGCATATGCTCAATGTGCAATCAAGTCTAATGCAAAAAAGTGCAACAACGATCATGATCGAACATGATCGTGATATGGTATGCCGTAATTCATGATCAGGTGCCGACGACGGCACGTGACATGCGCGTCAGACGCATGCAACGAATGCATGGGCACGATGCGGCAGCAGGAAAGCGAAGAGGCGATGACCGTTCTTACCGAGACAGCCACAGGCACGTTGGCGGCCGGCGCAACCGGCACCGACGAGAAGAAGTATTTGCCGGCCGAGCGGCAGGACATCATCCTCGGCATGCTCTCGCGCGGCATCGTCGTGCGTGTCGATGAACTCGCCAAAACACTGGACACGACGCCGATCACCGTGCGACGCGACCTCAACACGCTGGCCAACGCCGGCCTGATCCGCCGCGTGCGCGGAGGCGCGACCGCGCTCGGCGACGACACGCAGATCACGGATCTTGCCGGCGATACCGCTGCCGTCCGTCCAGCCGTCGGCCAGCCATCGTCCGTGCGGCAGACCGCGACGTCGCGTGTCGCACGCGCGGCTTCAGCCATGCCATCGCTATCGTCGTCCCTGCCGCTGCAGCCGGCCGTCCAGCCGCTGCCGTCTGCGCAGACCGCGCGCTTCGCCGACACGGCCGCGCACGGCATGACCCCCACATTGTCGGGCACGATCGGCGTGATGTTCCCCGAGCCGAGCTTCAACTGGCCGGTCACGTCGCAGGCCATCGAAAAGGAGGCCGCCGACCATGACCTCGGCGTCGAGACGAGGTCGACCACGTACGACAACGGCGACGAGATCGCCATCGTGGAGGACTTGCTGTCCGATTCGTCGGTGATCGGTCTGATTCTCGCGCCGAGCGTGCGCATGCAGGGATCGGACATCTGGCAGTGGCTGAAGGACGCGCCGGTGCCGGTCGTGCTGGCCGAACGCGAACCGCCGTTCGGCGTGGACGGGCTGGGCATGGTGATGACCGACTACCGCACCGGCGTGCGGCAGGTCGTGGACCGATTCGTCGCGCTCGGGCACCGCCGGCTGGGACTCGCGCTCACGCACACGCCGGTCTCGGACTACATCGAGGACTGCTGGCGGTCGGTGACCTCACGGCTGGACACGGTGGACAGCGCGTTCGTGCGCACCAACGTCGCGCCGTACGATTCGGTGGGCGTCGAATCCGTGGCCAAACAGGCGATCGACGAGGGCACCACGGCGATGCTCGTACATTCCGACTGGCTGGCGATGTCGCTCGCGCAGACGCTGGAACGGCACGGCGTGGCGATGCCGTCCGATCTGTCGATGATCTCGGTGGACGGCTACATCACGCCGAACTCGCGGCCGCTGACCGCGATGCGCTCGGCGCACAAGGAGCTGGGCCGGGCGAGCGTCGACCTGCTCATCTCACGCTACCTGCATCCCGAACGGCCGGCGCGGCGCGTGATGATCGCGCCCGAATTCGTCGAACGCGGCTCGGTGGCCCCGGCCAAGTAGCCGCCGGGGGACGAACCTCGCGAACGGGACGATGTAGCCGGCAATTGGTAAGGTGGATTGCTAGTGAAATCCCCTGTCTCCTATGGTTCGGAAGGAGCTTGGCTTGTCGGCTGAACTCGAAGATATCCACGAAGAATGCGGCATTTTCGGCGTGTGGGGCCATCCCGACGCCGCCCGTCTCACCTATTTCGGACTCCACGCACTCCAGCACCGCGGCCAAGAGGGCGCCGGCATCGTCTCAAACGACAACGGCCACCTCATCGGCCACCGCGGACTGGGCCTCCTGACCCAGGTCTTCGGCGACGAGCGCGAGATCGCCCGCCTCAAGGGCGACAAGGCCATCGGCCACGTGCGCTACGCCACCGCCGGCTCCGGCACCACCGACAACATCCAGCCGTTCATCTTCCGCTTCCACGACGGCGACATGGCCCTGTGCCACAACGGCAACCTTACCAACTGCCCGTCGCTGCGCCGCGGTCTCGAGGACGAAGGCGCGATCTTCCACTCGAACTCCGACACCGAAGTGCTCATGCACCTGATCCGCCGCTCCACCAAGCCGACCTTCATGGACAAGCTCAAGGAGGCGCTCAACACGGTGCACGGCGGCTTCGCGTACCTGCTCATGACCGAGGACGCGATGATCGGCGCGCTCGACCCGAACGGTTTCCGCCCGCTCTCGCTCGGCCGCATGAAGAACGGCGCGTACGTGCTCGCCTCCGAGACCTGCGCGCTCGACGTGGTCGGTGCGGAGCTCGTGCGCAACATCCGCCCCGGCGAGATCATCGTCGTCTCCGACCACGGTTACAAGATCGTCCAGTACACCAACAAGACGCAGCTGGCGATCTGCTCGATGGAGTTCATCTACTTCGCCCGCCCCGACTCCGACATCTACGGCGTGAACGTGCACTCCGCCCGCAAGCGCATGGGCGCGCGTCTGGCCGCCGAGTCGCCGGTCGAGGCCGACATGGTCATCGGCGTGCCGAACTCGTCGCTGTCGGCCGCGTCCGGCTACGCGGAGGCCGCGCACCTGCCGAACGAGATGGGGCTGATCAAGAACCAGTACGTCGCCCGCACGTTCATCCAGCCGACGCAGGAACTGCGCGAGCAGGGCGTGCGCATGAAGCTGTCCGCCGTGCGCGGCGTGGTCAAGGGCAAGCGCGTCATCGTGATCGACGATTCGATCGTGCGCGGCACCACCTCCAAGCGCATCGTGCAGCTCCTGAAGGAGGCCGGCGCGGCCGAAGTGCACATGCGCATCAGCTCGCCGCCGCTCAAGTACCCGTGCTTCTACGGCATCGACATCTCGACGACGAAGGAGCTGATCGCCGCGAAGAAATCCGTCGAGGAGATCCGCGACTACATCGGCGCCGACTCGCTCGCGTTCCTTTCGCTCGACGGTCTGGTCGAGTCGATCGGACTGGGCGCGGACGCCCCGTACGGCGGCCTGTGCGTCGCGTACTTCAACGGCGACTATCCGACCGCGCTGGACGACTACGAGGACGATTTCCTCAAGTCGCTCACCCCCGAGGACCGCGTGCGGCTGCCCGAGTTCGCGCTCTACAAGAGCAAGTACGAGGGCAATGAGTACGCCACCGTCGATCCGACCAAGTAACTCCGTTTATCTGTCAGCCATCCAGATTTCCACAAGAAAAGAAGTATAGAAAGGTTCGTCATGCCCAAAGCCTATGAGAACGCCGGAGTGAGCGTCGAAGCCGGCTACGAAGTCGTCAAGCGCATCAAGTCGCACGTCGCCCGCACCAACCGTCCGGGTGTGGTCGGCGGCATCGGCGGCTTCGGCGGTCTGTTCGACCTCGCCTCCCTCGGCTACAAGGAGCCGGTGCTGATCTCCGGCACCGACGGCGTGGGCACCAAGCTCGTCGTCGCCAAGCTGGCGAACAAGCACAACACCATCGGCATCGACTGCGTGGCCATGTGCGTCAACGACATCGCCGCGCAGGGCGCCGAGCCGCTGTTCTTCCTCGACTACATCGCGTGCGGCAAGAACGATCCGGCGCTGCTCGAACAGGTCGTCGCGGGCGTCGCGGACGGCTGCGTGCAGGCCGGCGCGGGCCTGATCGGCGGCGAGACCGCCGAAATGCCGGGCATGTACGACGAGGACGAGTACGATCTGGCCGGCTTCGCCGTCGGCGTTGCCGAGAAGTCCGCCATCGTCGACGGCTCGACCATCACCGACGGCGACGTGCTTATCGGTCTGCCGTCCACCGGCGTGCACTCCAACGGCTTCTCCCTCGTGCGTAAGGCCCTGTTCGAGCAGGCCGGCTACACCGTCGACACCGAGCTGGACGAGCTCGGTGGCGCGAAGCTCGGCGACATGCTGCTCACCCCGACCAAGATCTACGTGAAGGCCCTCGCTCCCCTGTTCAAGGCGGGCGTGGTCAAGGGCGTCGCGCACATCACCGGCGGCGGCTTCATCGAGAACGTGCCGCGCATGATCCCCGAAGGCCTCGCGGCCGAGATCAACCTCGGCTCGTGGCCGGTGCTGCCGATCTTCGACGTGCTCGAGAAGGCCGGCGAAATCGACCACATGGAGATGTACAACATCTTCAACATGGGCATCGGCATGGTGCTGGCCGTCCCGGCCGAACGCGCCGACGAGACGCTCGAACTGCTCAAGTCCAACGGCGAGGCCGGCTACGTGATCGGCAAGATCACGCCGGACGCCGACGGCACGCAGATCGCACTCAAGTAACTCTTCCTTGTAGCAGTGGCTCTCCTGATCAGGAGAGCCACTTACTTGTCAGATACGAAAGGACTTATCAACAATGGGACAGAAGGTTCTGGTCATCGGCTCCGGCGCCCGTGAGCATGCGATCGCGCACGCCCTGCTGCGCGGCGGCAGCGTCGACGAGGTCACCGTCGCCCCGGGCAACCCGGGCATGGCGCTCGACGGCATCCGCGTCGTCTCGCTCGGCTCCTCCAACCACGCCGCGCTCATCGACTTCGTGAAGGATAACGGCTACGACTGGGTGTTCGTCGGCCCCGAGGTCCCGCTCATCGAAGGCATCGTGGACGCGTTCGCCGCCGCCGGCATCAAGGCGTTCGGCCCGTCCAAGGCCGCCGCGCAGATCGAAGGCTCCAAGGACTTCGCCAAGCAGCTCATGGTCCGCCACGGCATCCCCACCGCCAAGTACGAGACGTTCCACGAGCTTGAGCCGGCCGTCGCCTACGTGCGCGAGCACGGCGCGCCGATCGTCATCAAGGCCGACGGTCTGGCCGCCGGCAAGGGCGTGACCGTCGCGATGGACGAGGACACCGCGATCAAGGCGCTCGACGACATCTTCATCGACCATCGTTTCGGCAACGCGGGCGCCAAGGTCGTCATCGAGGACTATCTCGAAGGCCAGGAGTTCTCGCTCATGAGCTTCGTGAACGGCACCGAGTTCTGGCCGATGCCGATCTCGCAGGACCACAAGCGCGCCTACGACAACGACGAAGGCCCGAACACGGGCGGCATGGGCGCCTACAGCCCGGTACCGCAGATTCCGCAGTCCGTGATCGACACGGCGATCGAGACGATCGTCAAGCCCACCGTGGACGCGATGGCCGCCGAAGGCACGCCGTTCACCGGCATCCTGTACGCGGGCCTGATCGCCACCGCGGACGGTCCGAAGGTCATCGAGTTCAACGCCCGCTTCGGCGACCCGGAAACCGAGGTCGTGCTGCCGCGCCTGACCTCCGACCTCGGCGCCGGCATCAACGCGATCCTCAACGGCGAAACCCCGACGTTCGAATGGAAGACCGACGGCGCGACGCTCGGCGTCGTGCTCGCCTCCAAGGGCTACCCGACCAACGTCATCAAGGGCGCTCCGATTCCGCAGATCGACGTGGATGCCGACTCCCACGTGTATTATGCGGGCGTCGCCTCCGACGACAAGCACGGTCTCGTCGCCAACTCCGGCCGCGTCCTGTTCGTCGAGACCTCCGCCGAATCCATCAAGGCCGCGCAGGACAAGGTCTACGCCATCATCGACGCGCTCGACACGCACGGCATGTTCTATCGCCACGACATCGGCTCCAAAGCGCTGAACGCGTGATGATGGAGCGTTAGCTTCGCTGAGCCGTGAAACGGGCAGTCCAGTGGACTGCCCGTAGGCGAAGTGAGCCGCTTGCGGCGAAGGCCGTGCGACAGCGCGGCGGAGCACTCGACGTACTTCGTACGCCTTCGTGCTCCGCGCTTTGCTACCGCACGCATCATCACGCGTTCAGCCGGGTTTACGGAAGCCGGCTGGATATGGGAAAGGCTCCCCGAGGGGAGCCTTTCCCATATCCACCGTTCTTCATTCCGGTAACGGAATCGCGTTGCGCGCGATGCTGTTTATCAGCGGCACTACCGTGCCGCGACGCTCCCACAGTCACGCTTCGCGTGACAGCTCCCTCAGCCGAGGGAGCCAAGGCTCCGCCAGTTTCATATCGATTCCATGACTGCAGAGACGCCAGCCACAACACGTCTCTCGGCCCCCTCGGCTGAGGGCCGAGCAGTGAAGCAAACACCGGCGGTGTTTGTAGGCGAGGTGCGAGCGACAGCGAGCCAACAGGCGCGGCCGCAGGCCGTTCGCAATTGCAGGACGCTGTCAGCCGTAGGCTGACTGAGGGAGTGTCGCGGCGCGAAACGCGCCGCCAACAGCACAGCATCGCGCGCAGCGCGATTCCGTCCCAACAACCAGCCCTGCCCCGGCCTACGGCAGGTCCATGAAGCCGGAATCCTTGAGATAGTTCTTCCCGGCCGTGATGTCGTACTGGATCAGCCTGTAGTCCTCCAGCAGCTGCTTGGTCTCCTCGTCGAAATCGGCTTCGGCCATCGGCTTGCCGTCCGCATCAAGGTAGATGTTCTGGCCTTCCGGAATACGGTCCCATCCCTGGATCGAATTGACCACCGGAGGCTCCATCGCGGAGATCTTCGCATGCATCTCGGTCAGGAACGCGAGGTACGGCGACACCTTCGCGTCCATGTGCTCGGCCGCCTGTGCCACGAAGAAGTTCGGCGACGAGTAGGCGTCGTTGTCGATGTCGGTGCCCTGCGATCCGCTCGCCTTGTTCGACCAGATGAAATAGTCGGTCAGATGCAGCGCGAGCGAATTGTTCGTATCCGCGCTGGCCGTCTCGTAGATGCCGGGCAGATGGTCGCCGTAGAACACGACCGTGATCGGCTTGTCGAGCTTGTCCAACTCTTCGAGAAACGCGGAGGTCGCCTCGTCGGTCAAGCTCGCGCCCTTCTGGTACGTCTCGATCGACTTCGTCTCGTCCTTCTCGAGCGGCTGCGACGGATCGGTCGATTCGGCCGTGAAGTCGTTGTCCTTGTACCAGTCGTTGTACGGCATGTGGTTCTGCATCGTGATGATCTGGATGAACTGGTTCTTGTCCGTTCCCGAGATCTCCTCGAGCGCGCTCTTGTACGTCGCCTCGTCGGACACGTACGGCGAATCGTCGATCTTGTCCTGGTACTTGATGATGTCGTTGCCTTCGCCGTCGCCGGTCAGCGTGTAGAAGTGCGAGAAGCCGAACTTGACGTAGTTCGTCTGGCGCGAGTACATGGACGACTCGTACGGGTGGAACGCTTCGGAGAACTCGGCCGCGCCCCACATCTGGTTGATCGTCGGCGTCCAATGCTCGCTCGGCACGAGCTGCTGGTACGGGCTGGACAGCGACGAATCGAAGTTCGCCATGCTCAGTCCGCTCAGGCCCATGTACTCGAGGTTCGCGGTGCCGCCGCCGTATCCGGACGAGAACATGAGACCGGACGTGGTGCCGCTCTTGATCTTGCGGATGTTCGGGATGGAATCCTTGTTGACCTTGAGTCCGGGCACGCGCGACGGGTCGGAGAACGATTCGCTCAGCACGTAGATCACGGTCGAATCGGTCATGTTCTCGGACCGGTTCTCGTTGATCGTCTCGGCCTCGCCCGCGTACTTTTCGGCGAGCGCCTTCATCGTCTCCTCGCTGTAGTTCGCTGGCTTTTCCATGATGCGCGGGTTGAGCTGGCGCGTGAACGAGACGAGCGGGCCGTTGCGCTGCGCATCGTAGACGGAATCCCACATGCTCGGTTTGTCGCCCATCACGGTGGCGAACGACTTCGCCCACGAGCCGACGGTGCTTACCTGCATCGTGTACAGCGTGAAGAACAGGCCGGGGACGAGGATGAGCAGCAGCCGGACGCAGATGGCCAGACCGAGGTTGTCGAAGCGGATGAGTCGTCCGTTGCGGCCGTCCATGCGGTACAGCAGGTAGCAGATGAGCACGATGCCGATGAAGATCGCGACGGCTCCGATGATGGTCCAGTGCGCTCCCGGCGGCATGAAGCTCAGCAGGTTGCTTTTGTCGGCCTTGAGGAAGTTGAGGTCGGACGGCAGCACGGCCTCGTAGCGGATCTGCACCTTGAAATGCTCGATGACGGCGACGACGATGGCCGCTGCGAGGAAGAGCGGCGTGGCTATCCAGAACCGGTTGATGAGCATGAGCAGGGCGAGATAGATGACGCCCCACAGGATCAGGTTGAGCACGAGCACGAAGTTGTGGTCGGTCCACATCTTGGTGACGAATCCCCAGCCGACGGTGGGGCTGGACAGTTTCACGCGCGTGCTTTTGAGCGACACGCCCCATTGCAGGATGGCGACGGCGGCGAGGTCGAACAGGATGAAGAACACGGCGTACAGCCCGCCCGGGAACGGGCGGCTGCGGAATTTGAACCATCGGCGTTCGTTGCGTTCCGCCTGGTCGTCGGATTCGTCGGACGCGTCGTCCGGTCCGTCCTCGCCGTCCACGGCATCCTCGCTCAGGCCGTTCGCGTCATCGGCGTCGAGCGTGCCGGCAGACGCGCCTGTAGTATTGCGGCGCTCCCCTTTGCGGGCGATCCACAGTTCCTCGATCTCATCGTCGTTCACAGCGTGTTTGTTGTCGTTGGTCATAAACCTGCACTTCACGAGTAGTTTCACTGTCTGCTTGCTTCGCGGTCAGCCGGCGCGGCCACGGGCGTCTCATCACCGTGCCACCGCAGACGGCATATCGCACCTATTGTCCTCGCCGTTGCTGACAAAGCGGGCATCGCCCACGCAACGTTCACGATTGCTCCGTTTTTCGCCCGGTTGTGCGGGACGGCACTCATATCGGCCGGCATGATGAGCCAAGATCATTCCCGCGATGGATTCGCGTTAGCAGATTAAGCGCCTACACTATCGCGGTTGGACCGTATATGGGAGGCTGAAACATGGAGGAATCGACGTCTTGGGTGCGCTCGTTGATGTCGATGGAACTGGTGTCCGGCCCGGTGCCCGCGGTGGCGTATGCCTTGGGCGCGGCCGGACTGGTATTGCTGATCGTATGGCAAGCGTTGCGCGATGACCGCAGACTGCTGTTCGGTCAGGCGGTGGCCGCGATCGGCGGCGGCGCGTTGGGACTGCTGGTGGCTTGGCTGATCTCGGACGGGATCATGGTGTTCGGCGTTTCGTTGGGATGGCCGGTGATCCTCACGGCCGCTGCCGGTTTCGCCGCCGTAGGATTCGCACTCGCCGCGGCGGTGTGCGCGCACAGACTGCGCCGTGTGCTTGCGGTGCTCATGGTGCCGGTGCTGCTGGTGGGCACCGGCTTGCGTATCGACGCGATATACGGCGAATATCAGACGATCGGCGCGCTGTTCAACTATTCGCTGTACCAGTCGGTCGATTCGGCTGGTCTGAAGGACGGTTCGATCAGCGTGACGCAGTGGCGCAAACTGGCGGCGGACGGCGATCTGCCGTCCATGCCGAAACACGGCAAAACGTACTCGCAGCATATCGACAATACGCAATCCGGATTCCCGGCACGCGACGCGATGATCTGGCTCCCGCCGGCGGCGTTGAGCAAGACGCCGCCGCGTCTGCCGGTGCTGATCCTGCTCGCCGGCCAGCCGGGCAGCCCGGGACGTGCGATGTCGGCCAGCGGCATCACCACGCTGCTCGACGACTACGCCGCCACACACGATGGACTCGCCCCGATCGTCGTCTCGCCCGACCAGAACGGCGCGGACGCGATCAACAGCCTGTGCGCCGATACGACAAAACGCGGCAAGGCGGAGACGTATCTGACGCGCGACGTGCCGTCCTGGATTCGCGACCACCTGCCGGTGTCCACAAAGGCCACGGATTGGGCGATCAGCGGGTTCTCGCAGGGCGGAACCTGTTCGACGCAGCTGGCGCCGCGCCACCCGGAGCTGTTCGGCACGATGATCGCGGTGGACGGCGAGATCGCGCCCACCGACGGCAGCGTGGATCACATGGTCGCCGCGTATTTCGGCGGTGATCGCGCGAAGTACGAGGAGCAGGTGCCGGTGAACGCGATCGCCGCGCACGCGCCGTCCGATCAGGCCGCGGTGTTGGCGGCCGGCGAGAACGACACCGCATCCGTCTCCAACGTGCGCACGATCGGCAAGGCGGCCCGCAAGGCCGGCATGGACACGATCACGCTGGAAGTACCCGGCACCGGGCACGACTGGCATGCGGTGAACGCGACGCTTCAGGCGGCACTGCCGTGGTGGTGCGCCCGCATCGGACTGGGAACAACGGACAAGACATGGTCAGACTACACGAAACTGAAGGTGATTCGATGAACATCCCGACGACCATCGGCTCGACGGCGCAGCCCGCACGGCAGCCGTCGACGCCCACGACACAACCATCGCCGTCCGGCGCACCGACCGGCACGTCCGCCAACGGCCACGCCGAACGCCGCGACCATCCCCGCGAGCAGCACTCCCCCGCCCTGCGCGCGTTGTCCGGCGACGTACGCACGTGGATCATGGCCCACCTGTTCTCGGTCTGGTTCGTCACCACGTTCGCGGTCTGCAACGTGGTCGTCTGGATCGTCGCCGCCATGCTCGGCCACGGACTGCCACTGACCGAACTGGCCACATCGATGGGCGAGTTCAGCCTGCCGAAACTGCTGGCGACGCTGCTGCTGTCGCGAGGCATCCTGCAGCTGCTGATCGACGTCGTACTGCTGCTGGTGATGCTCTCGCTGTCGGAACCGCTGCTGGGACGCATCCGCATGCTGCTGATCGGCGCGGCATCCACACTGGCCGGCACGGCGGTCGGACTGTCGCTGTGCGCCGGATTCGCCGCGCTCATGCAAGGCACCGCCGTCATTGACCGACTCCGGTTCGTCCTCAGCCCATTGACGCTTGGCGTAGGCATGCTGATGGCGGCGAGCGCGTTCAGCCGGCCATTGTGGAGGCGTCGCATGCGGCTGATCGGCTACGCGTCGATCATCGCCGCACTGCTGTTCAGCGGTAACCCCGGCAACTATTGCATGCTGGCGGCCGCGCTCACCGGTCATCTGATCGGCTCATTCTTGGCGAAGCGCAACGCTACCGCCGCCGCGCACGTCGATCCGATGCACTGGCAGTTGAGCACATCATTCGAGGCGCGCCGCATGTTCGCTGCATTCGCGCTGGTGCTCGCGCTCGGCCCGATCCTCGCGATCACCTCGCCCGTCCACGCCGGCCCGCTGAGTTCGCTCGGCCTCATGCTCAGCCCAGTCGACCCGGACACCGCACGACTGGCCGCATGCCTGGCCGGCACCGCACGTCACGGATGCTTCTTCCAATTCGACCTGCTGCGCTCCTCGATGCCGGGCGCGATCCTGCGGTCGCTGCTGCCGACCGCAGTGATGGCGCTCATGGCATGGGGACTGTATCGCGGGCGTCGTCTCGCCGCATGGGTGACGGCCATCTGCGACCTGTGCGCGAGCGCACTCGCCGTCATTTACTATCTGGTCATGCCGCTGGCGTTCGCGCCGGATGGATTGGTCTCGCTGGCCAGGCATGGGGCGGTCACGGCATGCGTGGTGAACACGCTGCTGCCGGCCGGATTCGCGGTCGCGCTGCTCATGTCGCTGCGGCATTTTCCGATCCGCACCGATATGCGTCACGTGTGGCGCGGACTGGCCGCGATCATGGCCACGCTGCTGGCATGCACGGCCGTCTATCTGGGGTTCGGATTGTCCCATCCGCGTGATTTCAAGCCCGCCGCCACGCCGGCCGACCTGCTGGTCGAGCTGCCGGGTCGGTTCGTACCGATCGGCTTCCTGAGCCATACCCGTCTGCGGTTCATGCCGGTGACGGTCCTGTCGTCCGTCGTATATCAGGGCGTCGGCTTCGTCTTCTGGACGGTGGTGCTGGTCGTATGCGTCCGCTGGCTGCGCGACATGCTGGTGCGCGACGAGCAGGCGCGGTGGACGGCGAACGGTCTGGTCGAGCATGGCGGCGAATCGATGAGTTTCATGACCACGTGGGAGGGCAACCGGTACTGGTTCTCCCCCACCGGCCGTTCCGCGGTGGCCTACCGGGTGATCAACGGCATCGCCCTGACCTGCACCGGCCCGTTCGGCGAGCGCGGCGAATGGCTGACCGATCTGCGTGAGTTCGCCCGGTTCTGCGCGGCGCATTCCTGGTCGCCGGCGTTCTATGCGGTGCATCGCGAGCAGCGTGACGCGTTGGTGGATTCCGGCTGGTATTCGCTGGAGGTGGGCGGCGAGATGGTCGTCGATCCGCGCACGTGGAAGACGACCGGCAAGAAATGGCAGGATATCCGTACGGCGATCAACAAGGCGAAGCGCGACGGCATCGTGGATGTGCTCACGACGTTCGATGATGCCGGCGCGGACGTGCACGAGCAGATCGAGGAGATCTCCGAGCAGTGGGCCGGCGAGAAGGCGCTGCCCGAGATGAAGTTCACGCTGGGCGGCGTCGAGGAGCTGCGCGATCCGCGCGTGCGGATACTGTACGCGGTCGATGCGGACGGTCTGGTGCTGGGCGTCACCAGTTGGCTGCCGACGTGGCGCGACGGGCGCGTCGCCGGATGGACGCTGGACTTCATGCGCCACCGCACCGATTCGCCGAACGGCATCATGGAATTCCTGATCGCCCGCATGGCCGAACGGCTGCGCGACGAGGGGCAGGCCGATCCGGAATCGGCGGCCGAGTTCATGAGTCTGTCGGCCGCGCCGTTGGCCGGCATGAATCCTGACCGCGACAACACGGACGAATCGGGGCGTACGGATACGGGCACGGCGATG
Organism: Bifidobacterium sp. LH_230; assembly: GCF_056357555.1. Taxonomy (NCBI): domain Bacteria; kingdom Bacillati; phylum Actinomycetota; class Actinomycetes; order Bifidobacteriales; family Bifidobacteriaceae; genus Bifidobacterium; species Bifidobacterium sp. LH_230. The sequence goes on along the minus strand of NZ_JBKEWJ010000002.1, from coordinate 160,365 downwards.
CTGCAGCACGCGCTGCAGATCGTCGCTGACTGGATGGAACCGGCGTACGGGTTCCATTCGCTGTTCAATTTCAAGCGCAAGTTCCAGCCGAGCGAGGAGCCGGTGTACGTGTGCTATCCCGATCCCGCCGCCCTGCCACAGCTGGGATTGGCGGTCATGCGCGCCTATGTGCCGTCCGTCAGCGCATCCGAGGCGCTGGCCATGCTCAAGACGCTCCAGCGGTAGCGGCCATCATCCATCGCCACCCATCGCACATCCCATCTGCGTGATGTTTCCGCTAGGAAAGTCCCGTTACTAGCCAGAACATCACGCAAAGAAGCACATCCGCGTGATGTCCTTGCTAGGCGAAGCCCGGTCCTAGCCGAAATATCACGCAAACAAGCACATTCACGTGACGTCCTTGCTAGGCGAAGCCCGGTCCTAGCCGAAATATCACGCAAGGAAGCTTGTTGGCGTGATGTTTTGGATATAGGGGCCTGACACTAGCCAAAACATCACGCGGACAAGATTATCTGCGTGATATTGGGGATAGGATGCCTCGGCTGCCAGCACCAAGATCACGCCGTGGCGGTGGCGTAGGCGAGGTGCATGAAATCGGGGACCTTGTACCATTTGACCGGGTAGCCGGCACCGTGGGCGCAGAACACCGAGTCGGGGGTGTTGTCAAGGTCGGATTCAGGATCGTAGGCGGCTTCGCGGATCACCTCGTCGGCGTTGTGGCATGGCCGGTAGCCGCCGAACGTGCACGACAGATGGCCCAGTCCGTGCGTGTAGGCGTTCACGTCCATCGCGTAGTCGCGCATTTCGGATACCGGGCAGTCGCCGGTCAGCGTCGCGTAGTCGCCGTCGATGTCGGCCGGGTCGAATGTGCCGGCCATGCGCTGGATGTCGGCCATTGCCCGGCCGACCATATCCTGCGGCACTTCCAGCCGGAACCGATACCATGGTTCGAGCAACCGGCACCAGCCCTGTTCGACCGGGCGGTCGTCGCCATCGTTCGCATCGGCATCCCGGTCACCGGTCGCGCCAACGTTGTCACCGCGAGTCGCGACGGCGGAACCGGCACCATCTGCGGACGCATCCTCGGCATCGGAACCATACCCGGATACGTCGCCTTCGGCTCGTGCCATCATCAGGCCCTGCCGCACAGCCCGGTACGTGGCCTGGCGGAAGTCGCCGCCCTCCGTATGCTTCTCGTGGGCGCGCCCGGCGACCAGCGTGAGCCTCATGTCGGTGATCGGCGAGCCGGTGAGCACGCCCAGATGCTCCTTCTCGGCCAGATGGGTCAGGATCAGCCGCTGCCAGTTACGCGCCAGCACGTCGACGCTCACCGTGCTGGCAAAGCTCAGGCCGGACCCGGGTTCGGTCGGTTCGAGCAGGATATGCGCCTCGGCATAGTGGCGCAGCGGTTCGAAATGACCGACGCCCTCGACCGCGTGCGTGATCGTCTCGCGGTACAGGATGCCGCCCGGACCGAATTCGACGTCCAGCGAGAACCGGTCGTGCATGATCTGCCGCACGATCTCCAACTGCACCGCGCCCATGAGCTGCACGTGGATCTCCTGCAGACGCGGCACCCACACCACATGCAGCAGCGGGTCCTCGTCGTCCAACTGCTGCAACGCCAGCAGACACTTATGGACATCGTTGTCACCGGGCAGCAATGTATACGTAAGCACCGGTTGCAGACTCGGACTGGCCGCATCCCGTTCACGGCCCAGCCCCTCCCCCGGGAACGTGCGCGTCAGGCCGGTCACCGCGCAGATCGCGCCGGCCGGTGCCGATTCGACGGTCGTGAACTTCGCGCCGGAGTACACGCGCACCTGATCGATCTTCTCGCTCCAGCCGCCGTCATCCGACCCGTCACGCCCGGCACGCGCCGCGTCCTCCGCCGCCTCGCCGTCATCCGGGCCTTCCGCAAGCATCATCTTCGCGCGCAGCTCGCCGCCCGTCACCTTGAGCCAGGTCAGCCGGTTGTCCTGCGCGTCGTGCGAGATCTTGTACACGCGCGCGCCGAACGTGTCGGCCGCCGCATCGTAGTCCGGCTCGCGCACGTATCGTTCGAATCCGGTCAGAAACGTGTCGATGCCGTCCATTTTGAGCGCCGATCCCCAAAAGCAGGGGAACAGCTTGCGTTCGGCGATCATGCGCCGGATGTCGTCGAGCGGTATCGCGCCGTCCGACAGCAGCGCATCCGTCGCTGCCTCGTCCTGCATCGCGACGTCCTCGCTCGTCTCCGGAGTCGCGGCATCGTCCTCGAAATCGGTCACGCCGTCGCCGAACCGGTGCTTGAGCTGCGCCAGCAACGCCGCACGGTCCGCGCCGGGCGCATCCATCTTGTTGACGAACAGGAACGTAGGCACCCGGTAGCGCGCGAGCAGCCGCCACAGCGTTTCGGTGTGCCCCTGCACGCCGTCCGCGCCGGAGACGACGAGCACCGCGTAGTCGAGCACCCGCAGCGTGCGTTCGGTTTCTGCCGCGAAATCGACGTGGCCGGGCGTGTCGAGCAGGGTGAGTTCAAGATCGCCGGATTCGATGACGGCAGGCTCGCTGAAGATCGTGATGCCGCGGGCGCGTTCCATCGCGTTGGTGTCGAGGAACGCGTCGCCGTGGTCGACTCGGCCGAGTTTGCGGATCGTGCCGGTCTGGTACAGCAGCGCCTCGGACAGCGTGGTCTTGCCCGCGTCCACGTGCGCGAGGATTCCTGCGACGATGTGCTTCATGCCGACGCTCAGCTCCTTGCCTTGTGTTCCGTTATCTTCCGTCCGCGTTCACCCGTGCCGGTTGCCGACGAATACAACCTGTTTCACGGCTTGTTTCATGACCGGGACGTCTGTTCCCCCACCAGCATACCCACCGGCGTGTGCCGGTATGGTGCATGCCTGTATGATGAGGATTCGCCCGCACGCCGATGACGGGGAATGACGATCGGCATGCGGCGGACGGATTCAAGGATACGGAGGTACAACGATGACCATGCAGCAGCTGCCCGACGACTATGTGGTGCTCGATCTGGAGACGACCGGCATCAGCTGGCAGCGCGACACGATCATCGAATTCGGCGCGGTCAAGGTGACCGGTCGCAAGCCGGTCGCCACGTTCCAGCAGCTGGTCAACCCGCTGCGGCCGCTGCACTGGCGCATCACCCAGCTGACCGGCATCACCGACGAGATGCTCGAACCGGCCCCCGATCTGGACGACGTGCTGCCCGTGTTCCTCGACTGGTGCGGCGACAATGTGCTGATCGGGCACAACATCAACCGTTTCGACATCAAGTTCATCGACATCGCCGCGCAACGGCTGCTGCACCGCCAAGTACCGAACCGCGTGATCGACACGTTGGACATGAGCCGCACGATGTTCCCCGACGAGCGGCATCATCGTCTGCTCGACCTGATCCAGCGGTTCGACATCGCCGACGTGGAGGAGCACCGTGCGCTGGCCGATGCCGAACAGACGCGCATGTGCTTCGAATGGATGCGCGATCACAGCCGCTGATCGCAGGTGCGCGGGCGGCTTCCGGTACGCCGCGCAACGTAAACGATATGTGAATTCCACTATCCGACTATTGACAACACGCGTGTCTCGATTAAGGGCTTGAATAGAGTCATGGCAGAAATGAGATCCGCGAAACTGATGAATGGGCGCGTATTCGCGGGCGCCCGAGCCCTCTACCGAGCCGCCGGTGTCGACGGCAAGGATTTCGGCAAGCCGATTATCGCCATCGCCAACTCGTTCGATGAGTTCCTTCCCGGCCACGTGCACCTCAACAAGGTCGGCCGCATCGTCTCCGAGGCGATCAAGGAAGCCGGCGGCATCCCGCGCGAGTTCAACACGATGGCCGTGGACGACGGCATCGCGATGGGCCACACCGGCATGCTGTACTCGCTCCCCTCCCGTGACATCATCGCGGACACCGTCGAATACCAGGTGAACGCGCACTGCGCCGACGCGCTGATCTGCATCCCGAACTGCGACAAGGTCGTGCCGGGCATGCTCATGGCCGCGCTGCGTCTGAACATTCCGACGATCTTCGTTTCCGGCGGTCCGATGGAAGCCGGCACCACGGTGCTCGCCGACGGCACCGTCAAGAAGAACACCGATCTGATCTCCGTCATGTATGCGTCCGCCGACGACAACATCTCGGAGGAGGATCTGCTCAACTACGAGAAGACCGTGTGCCCGACCTGCGGTTCGTGCGCCGGCATGTTCACCGCGAACTCGATGAACTGCCTCACGGAGGCGATCGGCCTAGCGCTTCCGGGCAATGGTACGATCCTGGCCTCGCACGGCTTCCGCAAGGAGCTGTTCCGCAAGGCCGCGCGCGAGATCGTGCACATCGCGAACCGCTACTACCACGAGGATGACGATTCCGTGCTGCCGCGTTCGATCGCGACCAAGCACGCATTCGAGAACGCGATGACGATGGATGTCGCGATGGGCGGCTCCACGAACACCGTGCTGCACATCCTCGCGATGGCGCAGTCGGCCGACGTAGACTTCACGCTGGACGACATCGAGCGCATCTCGCACACCGTGCCGTGCATCTGCAAGGCGTCCCCGTCCGGCAAGTGGGAGATCTCCGACGTGCACCGCGCGGGCGGCATCACCGGCATTCTCGGCGAGCTGGACCGTGCCGGCAAGCTGCACCGCGACGTGCATTCGGTCGATTACCCGTCGCTTGAGGCCAAGCTGGACGATTGGGACATCATGCGCCCGACCTGCACCGAAGAGGCCAAGACCATGTACCATGCGGCTCCGGGCCACATCGTGTCGCCGGAACCGTGGACGCATGAGACGCTGTTCGATTCGCTCGACACCGATCGTGTGAACGGCGCGATCCACGACATCGATCATCCGGAGATCCACGAGGGTGGTCTGGCCGTGCTGCGCGGCAACCTCGCGCCGGACGGCTGCGTCGTCAAGACCGCGGGTGTGCCGCAGGAGATCTGGAAGTTCCGCGGACCGGCGCTGGTCGTCGAGTCGCAGGAGCAGGCCATCGAGGTCATCCTCAACGACACGTTGAAGCCGGGCATGGCGCTGGTGATCCGTTACGAGGGTCCGAAGGGCGGCCCGGGCATGCAGGAGATGCTGTACCCGACGTCGTTCGTCAAGGGCAAGGGCATCGGCAAGCAGGTGGCCATGCTGACCGACGGCCGTTACTCCGGCGGTTCGTCCGGTCTGGCAATCGGCCACATCGCGCCTGAGGCCGCGAACAAGGGTCCGATCGCGCTCATCAAGAACGGCGACATCATCAACATCGACATCGAGAACCGTTCGGTGAACGTGGAGCTGACCGACGAGCAGCTGGCCGAGCGCCGCGCCGAGCTCGAGGCCGGCGACGGCTACGTGGCGCACCGCGACCGCAAGGTGTCGCAGGCCCTCAAGGCCTACGCTGCGTTCGCTCGCTCCGCGGACAAGGGCGCCACTCGTGACCCCGACCTGATCAACAAGCTGTCCGGCCTCGCCTGATGATCTTCTGACCAGACATACGAAGGGGGCGGAATCGCACATGCGGTTCCGCCCCCTTCGTCGTATCTCACCACTGCTTATCAGAGCATCGGCATGCGCCAACGGTTCCGTGCGGCGGCCATACGCATTCCCGATAGCCGACTCATGCCAGCGCATATGTCCGCATATCGGACATGCCATGCGGCGTTGACTGGACGTCTCCGTATGCTAAGCCGCGATAACCGAACACGCATCTTCAGGGCAGGGTGAAATTCCCGATCGGCGGTACAGTCCGCGAGCAGCGCGCCTTGGCGCGATGTTGGAGCATACGCTCATGAACCGGTGAGACTCCGGTACCGACAGTTACAGTCTGGATGGAAGAAGTTGCAGCAGCACGATGCAGGCGGAAGCATATCCGAATGCCGTCTATCCGCATGCGGTCGTGCCGTCACTGATCCCACGAATCCCTGGACATGCCCTCGTTGCCGAAGGAAAGGGGTTTCATGGGCGACAGGGAATTCATGTCCGTGGCATTGCGTCACGCACGGCTTGGGGCTGGCAAGGTCAATCCCAACCCGATGGTCGGCGCCGTCATCGTACGCGACGGCCGCATCATCGCCACGGGCCATCACGATCACTTCGGTGGATGGCACGCCGAACGCGCCGCACTCGAAGCGGCCGCCGCGGCCGGCGTCGACGTGCGCGGCGCCACCATCTACGTCACGCTCGAACCATGCTGTCACACCGGCAAGCAGCCGCCATGCTCGCAGGCTCTCATCGACGCCGGCATCGCACGCGTCGTCGTCGGCTCCCCCGACCCGAATCCGCTCGTCGCCGGCAAGGGCATCCGCCAGCTCGCCGACGCGGGCATCGCCGTGACCGAAGGCGTGCTGCGCAGCGAATGCGACGCGCTCAACGAGATCTTCCTGCATGCCATCGTGACGCATACGCCGTTCGTCATGCTCAAGTACGCGATGACGCTCGACGGCCATATCGCCACCGCATCCGGCCTGTCGCAGTGGGTCACCGGCGAGGCGGCGCGGCGGCGCGTGCACGAGGACCGTGCGCGCTTCGCTTCGATCCTCGTCGGCGTGAACACCGTGCTCGCCGACGATCCGCAGCTCACCAGCCGCATCGAGCATGGGCACAACCCGCTGCGTGTGATCTGTGACACGCATCTGCGCACGCCGCTCGACGCGCAGGTCGTGGCGACCGCCGCACACACCCCCACGATCATCGCCACCGCCAGCGCGAATGACGCGCGCGCCCAGCAGTACCGCGACCGTGGCTGCGAAGTGCTGCGCGTCGTGACCGACGGCGACGGCCATGCCAGCATCGCAGCCGTCGCCGCAGCGCTCTATGCGCGCGGCATCGACAGCATCATGATCGAAGGCGGCAGCGGCATCGCATGGTCGGCGCTGGACGCGGGCATCGTCACGAAGGTCAGCGCCTACATCGCGCCCAAGCTGTTCGGCGGCGCCGGCGCGCCTGCGCCGATCGGCGGCCTCGGCGTCGCCTCGCCTGACGACTGCTTCCGCATCGCGCATCCGGCCGTCAGCGCCATCGGCGACGACATCCTCATCGAAGGAGGCGTGGACTATGTTCACCGGCATCGTTGAGGACCTCGGCACGGTGCTGGCCGTGGAGCGCGGCGCGGACTTCGCCCGGCTGACCGTCGATTCGCCCGTCGTCGTCACCGACCGCACCATGCTCGGCGACAGCATCGCCGTCAACGGCGTGTGCCTGACGGTCACCGGCCTGCATGGCACCGCATTCACGGCGGATGTGATGCACGAGACCCTGCGCCGTTCCAGCCTCGGCGCGCTCAGGCGCGGCAGCCACGTGAACGTGGAGCGCGCAATGCCGGCGGACGGCCGCTTCTCCGGGCATTTCGTCTCCGGGCACATCGACGGCACCGGCACCATCGCCTCGATCACGCGCGACGGCATCGCCACGGCGTACGCGATTCGCGCGCCGTACGCGCTGCTGCGCGCCATCGCCGAAAAGGGCTCGATCGCCGTCGAAGGCATCAGCCTGACGGTCACGTTCGCCAATGCAGATGCGTTCGGCGTCGCGGTCATTCCGCACACCGCAGCGCACACCGTCCTGCCCGAACGCCGCGTGGGCGACATCGTGAACCTCGAAATCGATCCTCTGGCACGGTACGTGGCGCGGCTCATGGCGATGCCGGCGCGCGCCGCCGACGCCAGCGCCGATGCCGCCAGTGCGCACGCCGATGGCATCACCGAGCAGTTCCTCGCCGCGCATGGATTCTGACGCGCGGCCGTCATCGCCCCGTCATCACCTTTCATCATCGTCAACCTGTCATTGCTATCTGCAAGGAGCCTACCATGGCCATCACCGATTCCAACTCCCCTGTCACTGCCGCATCCCCCATCGAGCCCGAAGTCGAACGCGCCGTTGCTCGCGCGATCCGCGACATCGCCGCCGGACGCATCGTCGTCGTCGCCGATGACGAAAGCCGCGAGAACGAAGGCGACCTGATCTGCGCCGCCCGCTACGCCACCACCGCCAACATCGCGTTCATGGCGACGCATGGCCGCGGCCTCATCTGCACGCCCATGAGCGCCGAACTGGCGACACGTCTTGAGCTGCCGCCCATGTGCACGACGAATACCGACAACCATCAGACCGCGTTCACCGTGTCCATCGACCATGTGACCACGTCCACGGGCATCAGCGCGCGCGACCGGTCGCTGACGGCGCTGGCGTGCATCGACCCTGATACGCGTCCGCAGGACTTCCGCCGTCCCGGCCACATGTTCCCGCTGGTGGCGCGTCCCGGCGGCGTGCTGGAGCGCAACGGGCACACCGAAGCGACCGTGGATCTGGCGCGTCTGGCCGGGCTGGAGCCGTGCGGACTGTGCTGCGAGATGATGAAGGAGGATGGCACGATGATGCGCCGCGACGACCTGCGCGCCTTCGCCAGCGAGCACGGTCTTGCGATCATCACGATCGCGCAGCTGCAGGCCTACCGTCGCGCCCACGAGTTCCCGCGCACGGTGCGCCGCGTCGCGCAGGTGCAGCTGCCGTCCGACTATGGCACGTTCACGATGGTCGGCTACAAGGCGGATGGCGCCGAGCATGTGGCGCTCGTCATGGGCGACGACGTGCTTGCCGCCATGGCCGGCGGCGACGCCGTGCGCGAGCCGGTGCTGTGCCGCGTGCATTCGCAGTGCCTGACCGGCGACGTGTTCGGCTCGCAACGCTGTGACTGCGGGCCTCAGCTGCGTGAGGCGATGCGTCGCGTGGCCGAGCGCGGACGCGGCGTCATCCTGTACCTGAGCCAGGAGGGACGCGGCATCGGTCTGCTCAACAAGCTGCGCACGTATGAGCTGCAGGATCAGGGCTTCGACACGCTCGACGCGAACCTGAAGCTCGGCTTCCCCGCCGACGCGCGCGAATACGAGACGGCGGCGGCGATGCTGCGGAATCTGGGCATCGCGTCGATCGATCTCATGACCAACAACCCCGACAAGATCGGCCAGCTTGAGCGCGCCGGCATTGTCATCGACCGTCGTGTGCCGCTGGTCATTGCGCCCACCGACTACGATGCGAAGTATCTGTCCACCAAGGAACATCGAATGGGGCATCTGCTGGGTGCTCTGGCAAAGGAGAACTGATCATGACGGTATTCGAAGGACAGCTGGTCGCCAACGCCGCGAACGGCGAGGCGGCGCCGATCCGCATCGGCATCGTGGCGGCGCGGTTCAACGAGTTCATCACGTCGAAGCTGCTGTCGGGCGCGCTGGACGGCCTGAAGCGGCATGGCGTTGCCGAATCGGATGTCGATGTGGCGTGGGTGCCGGGATCGTTCGAGATTCCGATCGCCGCGAAGCGCATGGTGTCGACGGGCCGCTACGATGCGGTGATCTGCCTTGGCGCGATCATCCGCGGCAGCACGTCGCATTACGATCTGGTGTGCAACGAAACGGCGAAGGGCATTGCGCAGGTGTCGCTGAGCACGGATGTGCCGGTGCTGTTCGGCGTGATCACGACCGAGAACATCGAGCAGGCGATCGAACGCGCTGGCACGAAGGCCGGCAACAAGGGCTTCGACTGCGCGCTGGGCGCCATTGAAGTGGTGAATGTGCTGCGCGCCATCGGTGCCTGATCCGTCCCTCCAGGCATCGCGGAATAACGCGTGCGACCTTGCGGCCGCTTACTTCGCCTACGGGAAACCCACTGGACTTCCCGCTTAACGGCTCAGCGCAGAGGGCGCTCCGTTATTCCCTACAACGCCGCCTTCGCCCGCTCCGCCGACAAAGGCGCGACCCGTGACCCGGAGCTGATCAACAAGCTCTCCGGCCTCGCGTGACAGGCATTTTCGCCCGATATTGAAAAACCCTCCCGATCGTTCGGGAGGGTTTTTCATATCAGAGCTGCTCCATCATTCGTCGATGCCGGTATCGCTGAATAACGTGTGCGACTTCAAGGCGCACCGAGGGAAGCGGTACTCAGTACCGCGACCGAGGAGCAACGCAGAAGGCGCTCCGTTATTCAGCGATACGCCGCATCAGCGAATGATGCGTGCGGAGACCGCCGTCCGAAACCGAAGGCGTGCTTAGCACGTCGAGGTTGAGGAAAGGCGGTATACGCTCCATCATTCGCTGATACCGTATTCCTTGGCTAACAAAGTCCACAATTCCTCTGCCGCCTTGTCGACGTTGTCGTTGACGATGGTGACGTCGAATTCGCTTTCGGCGGCGAGTTCGACTTTGGCGGTTTCGAGACGGCGATTGCGCTCCTCTTCGGTTTCGGTGCCGCGGCCGGTGAGACGACGGACGAGTTCGTCGAAGCTGGGCGGGGCGATGAAGACGGAGAGGACTTCCATGCCGAGTTCCTTGGCGCGTTCCTTGACGCGGCGGGCGCCCTGCAGGTCGATTTCGAGGATGGTGGGCGTGCCGGCGGCCAGATGCTCCTCAACGGGCTTGAGCGGCGTGCCGTAGTGTGCGAGACCGTGCACGACGGCGGTTTCGAGGAACTCCCCTGCCGCTTCCTTGGCGATGAACTCGTCGTCGGTCATGAACCAGTAGTTCAGGCCGTTCACTTCGCCCGGGCGCGGCTTGCGGGTGGTGGCGGAGACGGACACCCATACTTCGGGGTGCTTCTTGCGCAATGCGGTTTCCACGGTGCCCTTGCCCACGCCGGCGGGACCGGTGAGCACGAGCAGTCGGCCGCCGCGCAGCGCCTGTTCGTTGTTGTCCATAGCGTCATCCTTGGTCGTGTCGGCATCGGCGGAAGCGGACTGTGCGGTCTTCTCGGCCGGCGCCGCACCGGTCGTCTGCTGCGGCGTGTCCACTTCGGCGGAGGCGGAATCGTCGGTATTCTGCATCATCGGCGTGCGATCGCTCTTACGCTTGTCTTCGGTCGCTTCCAGCAAGGCCTGACGCACGTCGATGGAGATCGCGTCGGTCGCTTCGGCCAACGCCTGGATGTCCGGGCCGTGGGAGGCGATGAAACGGGACACGGTCACGAGCACGTTGCCGCTGGTGCCCTTGAACACCGAACGCAGGTCCTTGGCTTCCGCGCCCTGCCAGCCGTAGCCGGGAGACAGGATCGGGCCGGTGAACTGCGTCGGGTCGATGCCGCTGTCGTCGATCCACTGGCCGATGGTCGCGCCGATGATCAGGCCGACCGAACCCATGCCGTTGATGCCGGCGTTGAACTTCTGCACGGTGCTGGCCACGCCGAAGGCGACGGTCTTGCCTTTGTAGTCGCCGCGCTGGCGGATGGCGGTCTGCAGGCTCGCGCCCTCCTCGTTGGAGGTCAGCGAGGCGACGAACACGCCGCGTCCGTTGTTGAGCGCGTCGTTGATCACGCCGGACAGCGATCGTGCGCCGTAGTACGGCAGCAGGGTGATCGCGTCGGCGAGCAGTGGTGCGCCGGGCTTGAAGTAGGCGTCGGAGATCGCCGAGATCGTCGTGGCGAGGCCGCCGTGCAGGCAGTCGACGATGGTGATGATGCCCATCTGGCGTGCCGCGTACAGCACGCGTTCAAGCGCGGCGATGCCTTTGGAACCGTAGCGCTCGAACATCGAGGACTGGAATTTGACGGCGGCGGCGCGGCCGGACGCGGCCTGCAGCATGCGCATGGCATACAGTTCCGCGCCCTCCGCATCGACGTTATAGCCCCAGTCAGTGAGGAGCTTGCGATGCGGATCGATTCCTACGCACAACGGGCCGTACTTGGCCATCGAATTGCTCAGGCGCAGACCGAAATCCGAGCGCTGGGCTTGTTGCTCTTCACTGCTGAGGCTATTGGTCATTTGTTGTCCCGACCTTCCATTTCGAACAACTGCTGCGAATGTTCCTGGATGCTCATGATCTGGTAGTCGTTCTTCTTGACGGCTTCGATGGCCATGAGCACGGCTTGGAATTCGGTCATCGTCGTGAACTGCGGGATGTCGGCCGCGATGGCCGCGGCGCGGATGGAGTATCCGTCGGAGCGCGAGCCGCGCGAGTTCGGCGTGTTGAGGATCAGGTCGATGTCGCCGTCCTCGATGAGTTCCACGACGTTCTTGCCGATGCTGCCTTCCGCATGCTTGACGATGACCGGCGCGTCCGGATCGGTGTCCATACGCGTGTTGATCTTGTCGACGATCTTCGAGTCGATGCCGTAGCGGCGCAGCACGGACGCGGTGCCTTCGGTCGCCCAGATCGTGAATCCGAGTTCGGTCAGACGCACGGCGACCATCGGCAGCTGGCGCTTGTCGGTGTCGTTCACGGAGATGAACACGTTGCCGCCGGTCGGCAGTCCGCCTTCGTAGGCGGCGAGCTGGCTCTTGGCGAACGCGTGCGGGAAGTCGCGGTCGAAGCCCATGACCTCGCCGGTCGAACGCATCTCGGGTCCGAGCAGCACGTCGACGGTCTTGCCGACCGGCGTGCGGAAGCGCTTGAACGGCAGCACGGACTCCTTGACGGCGACCTGCTGGCCGCGGTGCATCACGCCGCCGTCGCCCTTGGGCAGCAGCAGGCCGTTGGCACGCTGGTCGGCCACACTCTCGCCGGCCATGATGCGCGCGGCGGCCTTGGCCAGCGCCACGCCGGTCGCCTTGGACGCGAACGGCACGGTGCGCGAGGCACGCGGGTTGGCTTCGATGACGTACAGCGTGTTCGCCATGAAGGCGTACTGCACGTTGATCAGGCCCTTGACGCCGCAGCCCTTGGCGATGGCGTAGGTGCCCTCCCTGAGGCGACGGATCTGGTCGTCCGACAGGGTCGACGGGGGCAGGGTGCAGGCCGCGTCGCCCGAGTGGACGCCGGCCTCCTCGATGTGCTCCATGATGCCGCCGATGTAGAGTTCCTCGCCGTCGAACAGCGCGTCGACGTCGATCTCGATGGCGTCCTGCAGGAACTTGTCGATGAGCAGCGGGGAGGGCAGACGGCCGGAGACGACGGTATCGGCCTTGGCCTCGTCGAGCGCACGGTTGACGTACTTGACGAGCTGTGCGTCGTCGTACACGATCTCCATGCCGCGGCCGCCGAGCACGTAGCTCGGGCGCACCAGCACCGGGTAGCCGATGTTGTGTGCGGCGTCGCGGGCCTCGTCGAGGCTGAGCGCGGTGCCGTAGCGCGGCGCGTTCATGTGCGCCTTCTTGAGCACCTCGCCGAACAGCTCGCGGTTCTCCGCAAGGTCGATGCTTTCCGGCGTGGTGCCGAGGATCGGCACGCCGGCGGCCTTGAGGCGGGCGGCGAGCGAGAGCGGCGTCTGGCCGCCGAGCTGGACGATCACACCCTTGACCGGGCCCATCTTCTTCTCGGCCTCGTAGATCTCGAGCACGTCCTCGAAGGTGAGCGGTTCGAAGTACAGGCGGTCGGACATGTCGTAATCGGTGGACACGGTCTCCGGGTTGCAGTTGACCATGATCGTGTCATAGTCCTTGCCGAGCTCCTGCACCGCGTGCACGCAGGTGTAGTCGAACTCGATGCCCTGGCCGATGCGGTTCGGGCCGGAGCCGAGGATGATCACGGCCTCGCGCTCGCGCGGGCGCAGTTCCGTCTCGTCGGCATAGCAGCTGTAGTAGTACGGCGTGACCGCGTCGAACTCGGCGGCACAGGTGTCGACGGTCTTGTAGACCGGACGCAGGCCGTAGTTCCAGCGCAGCTCGCGCACCGTGTTCTCACCCTCGTCGCCGAGTCCGCGCAGGTGGGCGATCTGCAGGTCGGACAGGCCGGCCTTCTTCGCCTTCTTGAGCAGCTTCGGGGTCAGGGTCTCGGCGGCGCGCACTTCGAGCGCCATGTCGTTGATGAGCACGAACTGGCGGATGAACCACGGGTCGATCTTGGTCGAGTCGAAGATCTGCTGTTCGGTCGCGCCGCCCCACAGGGCGCGCTGGATCTGCAGGTAGCGGTGCTCGGTCGGGATCTTGATCGCTTCGAGCAGTTCGGCGACCTCGTCGGCGGAAGGCTTGTCGCCATCCCAGTTGAAGCCCATGTGTCGCTTGTCGATCGAGCGCATGGCCTTGCCGAGCGACTCCTGGAAGTTGCCGCCGAGGGCCATCGCCTCGCCGACGGACTTCATGGAGGTAGTGAGCCTCGGATCGGCGCCCGGGAACTTCTCGAACGCGAAGCGCGGCACCTTGGTCACGACGTAGTCGATGGTCGGCTCGAAGGAGGCCGGCGTGGACTGCGTGATGTCGTTGCGGATCTCGTCGAGCGTGTAGCCGAGGGCCAGCTTGGTCGCGATCTTGGCGATCGGGAAGCCGGTGGCCTTGGACGCGAGCGCGGACGAACGCGAGACGCGCGGGTTCATCTCGATGACGATGATGCGGCCGGTGTCGGGGTGCACGGCGAACTGAATGTTGCAGCCGCCGGTGTCGACGCCCACGCCGCGGATGATCGCGATGCCGATGTCGCGCAGCTTCTGGTATTCGCGGTCGGTGAGGGTGAACACCGGAGCGACGGTGATCGAGTCGCCGGTGTGCACGCCGACCGGGTCGACGTTTTCGATCGGGCAGACGACCACGACGTTGTCGTTGCGGTCGCGCATGAGCTCGAGCTCGAATTCCTTCCAGCCTTCGATGCCCTCTTCGATCAGGACCTCGTCGGTCGGCGAGTAGTGGATGCCAGCGCCGGCGATGCGGTGCAGCTCCTCCTCGTTGTGCGCGATGCCGGAGCCGAGGCCGCCCATCGTGAAGCTCGGGCGCACGACCAGCGGGTAACCGAGCTCCTCGGCGATGCGGTCGCATTCGCGCAGCGTGTGCGCGATGCGCGAGCGTGCCGACTCGGCGCCGGCCTCCTCAACGACCTTCTTGAACAGTTCGCGGTCCTCGCCGCGGTCGATGGCTTCGAGCGAGGCGCCGATCAGCTCGACGTTGTACTTCTTGAGCACGCCGGCCTCGCCGAGCGCCATCGCGGCGTTGAGCGCGGTCTGGCCGCCGAGGGTCGGCAGCAGCGCGTCGGGGCGTTCCTTGGCGATGATCTGCTCGAGGATCGGGGTCGCGATCGGCTCGATGTAGGTGGCGTCCGCCATCTCCGGGTCGGTCATGATGGTGGCCGGGTTGGAGTTGACCAGGATGACGCGAATGCCTTCCTCACGCAGCACGCGGCATGCCTGGGTGCCGGAATAGTCGAACTCGGCGGCCTGTCCGATCACGATCGGGCCGGAGCCGATGACCATCACCGACTTGATGTCCGTACGCTTAGGCATTGCGCTTTTCCTCCTTGGTCGTCTTCATCAGGTCAACGAAACGGTCGAACAGATATGCGGCGTCGTGCGGGCCGGCGGCCGCTTCGGGGTGGTACTGCACGGAGAATGCGGGGATGTCCACGCACTGCAGGCCTTCGACCACGTCGTCGTTGAGGTCGATGTGCGAGACGAACACCTTGCCGTACTTGCCGTTGCCGTACGGGGCGTCCACCGGGTCGCCGATCGGGGCGTCCACGGCGAAACCGTGGTTGTGCGCGGTGACCTCCACCTTGCCGGTGGTCAGGTCTTTGACCGGCTGGTTGATGCCTCGGTGGCCGAACTTGAGCTTGTAGGTGCCGAAGCCGAGCGCGCGGCCGAGCAACTGGTTGCCGAAGCAGATGCCGAAGAACGGGTAGCCGGCGTCGAGCACCTTGCGCAGCAGCTCGACCTCCGGGTCGGCCTGCTCCGGGTCGCCCGGGCCGTTGGAGAAGAACACGCCGTCCGGGTTGAGGTTTTCGATTTCCTCGAAGGTGACGGTGGACGGCACGACATGCACGCGGCAGCCGCGCTCGGCCATGCGGTGCGGGGTCATGGCCTTGATGCCGAGGTCGACGGCCGCGACGGTGAACAGCGGCTCCTTGCCTTCGAACTCGCCGCACGGCTCGATGGTGTACGTTTCCTTGGTGCTGACCTCGTCGTACAGGCTCAGGCCCTTCATCTGCGGGGTGGCCTTGACCTCGTCAAGCATGGATTCGACGGAACGCGGCTTGCCGGACTCGTCCAGCAGCGCATCTCCGGAGAAGATCGCTGCGCGCATCACGCCCGCGGAGCGCAGGTGGCGCACGAGCTTGCGCGTGTCGATGCCGCTCAGGCCTACGATGCCCTCGCGCTTGAGATCATCGTCCAGCGAGCCGGTGGCGCGCCAGTTGCTCACGTTCGGGCTGGGATCACGCACAACGTAGCCGGCAACCCAGATGCGCGAGGATTCGGGGTCCTCCTGGTTGATTCCGGTGTCGCCGATGTGCGGGAACGTCTGCACGACGATCTGACGGTCGTAGCTTGGGTCGGTCAGCGTCTCCTGGTAACCGGTCATGCCGGTTGCGAACACGAGCTCGCCGTGGGTAGTCCCAAGCGCACCGTAAGGCTCCCCCACATACACTTGTCCGTCCTCAAGAACAAGAACGGCTTCATCAGGGGAAAAACTCACGGCTTCGGAATCAATCTGGTTCACCAAAACCCCCTCAATATCTCGGGTCAACTGTCTTTCACGATAGCGGCCGGCGGGGACTCGTGGAACCCGCGCGAAGCCGCAAGTTGCACTGTTTTACTCGGACTCGCCGTCCGACTGGTCGCCGTGATCGGCAACGGTCTCGTCGGCGGTCGTATTCGACTGATCGTCGTCCTTGGACTGCTCGGACTGGGCGAGATTCGCGATCACCGTATCCTTGTCGGTGCAGATCGCGCTCAGCAGACCGTGAATGAAGGCCGGCGAATCGTCGTCGCACAGGGTCTTCGCCAGACCCAGCGCCTCGTCGATGGCGACTTTGTCGGGAACCTCGTCGTTGAACAGGATCTCCCAGACGGCAATGCGCAGAATGTTGCGGTCGACGACCGGCATACGCCAGACCTTCCAGCCGGTGGAATGGTCATTGAGCGTACGGTCGATGCCGCGACGATGCTCAGCGACGCCGCGCACGATGTCGACGGCGTAATCGGGAAGCGGGGTCTGCGCGCCCGGCTCGGCGATGCGCTCAGCAAGAAGGGACAGGATGTCCTGTCCCTTCTCATCCGCTTCGTACAACGTATTCAGAGCCCTCTTACGGGCGGTGGAACGTGCCATGAAGCTCTCTATTCCTTTGATCGTATCGAATCAGACCGAAGAAACGACGATCCGAATCAGCCGTTCTCGCGACCGAGGTAGGAACCGTCGCGGGTGTCGACCTTGACCTTCTCGCCCTCGTTGATGAACAGCGGGACCTGGATCTCGGCGCCGGTCTCGACGGTGGCCGGCTTGGTGCCGGCGTTGGAGCGGTTGCCCTGCAGGCCCGGCTCGGTGTGGGTGATGGTCAGGATCACGGAGGCCGGCAGTTCGACGGACAGCGGGGTGCCGTCGTGGAAGGACACGATGCAGTCGGTGCCTTCGAGCAGGTACTTGGCCTGGTCGCCGACCAGCGACTTCGGGATGTAGATCTGGTCGTAGGTGGTCATGTCCATGAAGACGAAGTTCTCGCCGTCCTCGTAGGAGTACTGCAGGTTGCGGTTGTCGACGGTCTCGAACTCCATCTTCATGCCCGCGTTGAAGGTCTTGTCGACGATCTTGCCGGAGAGCACGTTCTTGATGGTGGTGCGCACGAAGGCGGGGCCCTTGCCCGGCTTGACGTGCTGGAACTTGGTGACGGTCCACAGCTGGCCGTCGAGGTTCAGAACGGAACCATTCTTGATGTCATTGGTAGTCTGTGCCACAGTTACTCACCTATTCGTTTGATTGAATGTGCGTGAAGCTGAAAATTAGCCTTGGCTATTATGCCATACCGCCTATACAGGCGTTTCCGCTTCGCTCCCAATATAAGGAAACCCCCTGAACCGGTTGGGGTTCAGGGGGTTTCCTAGAACGCTAGTTCAAGCGTGTCATGATCTTTGCTGATGAAATCAGGCGAGGATCTTGGTGACACGGCCCGAGCCGACGGTGTGGCCACCCTCACGCACAGCGAAGGTCAGGCCCTCCTCCATAGCGATCGGCTGGATCAGCTCGACGGTGAAGGTCGCGTGATCGCCCGGCTGGACCATCTCGACGCCTTCCGGCAGCTCGATGACGCCGGTGACGTCGGTGGTGCGGAAGTAGAACTGCGGACGGTAGTTGGAGAAGAACGGCGAGTGACGGCCGCCCTCGTCCTTGGTCAGCACGTAGACTTCGCCCTCGAACTTGGTGTGCGGGGTGACGGAGCCCGGCTTGGCCACAACCTGGCCACGCTCAACATCGGTACGGTTGATGCCGCGGAGCAGCAGACCGGTGTTGTCGCCAGCCTCGCAGGCGTCCATGGTCTTGTGGAACGTCTCGATGGAGGTGACGGTGGTGGTCTGGGTCGGACGGATGCCGACGATCTCGACCGGGGTGTTGACGGCCAGCTGGCCACGCTCAACACGGCCGGTGACGACGGTACCACGACCGGAGATGGTGAAGACGTCCTCGATCGGCATCAGGAACGGCTTGTCGAGGTCGTGGACCGGGGTCGGGATGTACTCGTCGACGGCGTCCATGAGCTTCTTGATCTGCTCAACCCACTTCTCGTGGTCCGGAGCGTCATCGTGCAGAGCGCCGTAGGCGGACACACGGATGACCGGGCAGTCACGATCGAAGCCGTTCTCGTCGAGGAGGTCACGGACCTCTTCCTCAACGAGCTCGATGAGCTCCTCGTCCTCGACCATATCGCACTTGTTCAGGGCGACCAGGATCTTCGGGACGCCGACCTGACGGGCGAGCAGCACGTGCTCGCGGGTCTGGGCCATCGGGCCGTCGGTGGCGGCCACAACGAGGATGGCGCCATCCATCTGGGCAGCGCCGGTGATCATGTTCTTCACGAAGTCGGCGTGGCCCGGGCAGTCCACGTGAGCGTAGTGACGCTTCGCGGTCTGGTACTCGATGTGGGCGATGTTGATGGTGATACCACGCTGCTGCTCTTCCGGAGCGGCGTCGATCTGGTTGAAGTCGTACTCCGGGTTGAGATCCGGGTACTCCTCGTGCAGGACCTTGGAGATGGCCGCGGTCAGGGTCGTCTTGCCGTGATCGACGTGGCCGATGGTACCAATGTTAACGTGCGGCTTAGTACGCTCGTACTTTTCCTTTGCCATTACTTTTGTCCTCCTGGACGTCTCGTGTAGGACTCCCCCAAGCTCGTGGCCCGGGGCACTCGCTACAGTTTACTGGGTTTCTGGGTTATGTGCCACTTTGGAGCCAGAACCCAGTCAGCGCTACACGATATTAGCGCTGACTGGAGACACTAGCACGCCAAAGCGCACAGCGCGTGTCACTCGCCGCGCTGGGCCTTGATGATCTCGTCCGAGACCGACTTCGGGACCTCGGCGTAGGAGTCCATCTGCATGGTGAACATGGCGCGGCCCTGGGTCTTGGAACGCAGGTCGCCGATGTAGCCGAACATCTCGGACAGCGGGACCTTGGCGTCGATAACCTTGACGCCGGTGGCGTCGGTCATGGACTGGATGTTGCCACGACGCTGGTTCAGATCGCCGATGACATCGCCCATGTACTCTTCCGGCGTACGGACTTCCACGGCCATGATCGGCTCGAGGATGACCGGCTTCGCCTTCGGGGCAGCTTCCTTGAACGCCATGGAACCGGCGATCTTGAAGGCCATTTCCGAGGAATCGACCGGGTGCATCTGGCCGTCGTACACGGTGGCCTTGACGCCCACGACCGGGAAGCCGGCGAGCACACCGGACTCCATGGCTTCCTTGACACCGGCCTCGATGGGTCCGATGAACTCGGCGGAGATGTGGCCGCCGGTGACCTCGTTGACGAACTCGAACGTCTCGCCGGCCTCGGTGTCGAGCGGCTCGAAGTTCATGAACACCTTCGCGAACTGGCCGGAACCACCGGTCTGCTTCTTGTGGGTGTACACTTCGTTCATCACGGCCTTGCGGATGGTCTCGCGGTACGCGACCTGCGGCTTGCCGACGTTGCACTCGACCTTGAACTCGCGGCGCATACGGTCGACGATGATGTCGAGCTGGAGCTCGCCCATACCCGCGATAAGGGTCTGGCCGGACTCTTCGTCGGTGGTGACCTGGAAGGTCGGGTCCTCGTCGGAGAGCTTCGCGAGGGCGATGCCCATCTTCTCCTGGTCGGCCTTGGTCTTCGGCTCCACGGCCACCTGGATGACCGGGTCCGGGAAGGTCATGGACTCGAGGGAGATCGGGGCGGACTCGGCGCACAGGGTGTCACCGGTGGACACGTTCTTCAGACCGACGAACGTGTAGATGTTGCCGGCTTCGGCGGCGTCGACCGGGTTCTCCTTGTCGGCGTGCATCTGGAAGATCTTGCCGATGCGCTCCTTCTTGCCCTTGGTCGAGTCGAGCACGTTGTCGCCCGGCTTGACGGAGCCGGAGTAGACGCGCACGAACACGAGCTTGCCGTAGAACGGGTGCGTGGAGATCTTGAAGACGAGGGCCGCGAACGGATCGGAGGTCAGCGGCTTGCGGTCGATCTCGACGGACTCGTCGCCCGGCTTGAAGCCCTTGATGGACGGCACGTCCTCCGGGGAGGGCAGGTAGTCCACGACGGCGTCCAGCATCGGCTGCACACCCTTGTCCTTGAACGCGGAACCGCACAGGACCGGGTAGGCGCGACGCTCGATGGTGAGCTGGCGGATGCCCGCACGGATCTCCTCTTCGGTCAGCTCGCCGGCCTCGAGGTACTTCTCGGTCAGCTCGTCGCTGGCCTCGGCCACGTCGTCGAGCAGCTGGGCGCGGTACTCCTCGGCCTTGTCCTGCAGATCGGCCGGGATGTCGACGGTGTCGTAGTGAGCACCCTGATCGGTGGAGACGTCGTTCCACACGTAGGCCTTCATGCGGATCAGGTCGACGACGCCGGCGAAGTCGTTCTCAGCGCCGATCGGCAGCTGGACGACGAGCGGCTTGGCGCCGAGCTTGTCCTTGATGGTCTGCACGGAGAAGTAGAAGTCAGCACCGAGCTTGTCCATCTTGTTGATGAAGCAGATGCGCGGGACGCCGTACTTGTCGGCCTGACGCCACACGGTCTCGGACTGCGGCTCCACGCCTTCCTTGCCGTCGAAGACGGCGACGGCACCATCGAGGACGCGCAGGGAGCGCTCCACCTCGGCCGTGAAGTCCACGTGGCCCGGGGTATCGATGATGTTGATCTGGAACTTGTCCTTGGTGTCGTGCGTCTGGCGGTTCCAGAAGCAGGTGGTGGCGGCGGACTGGATGGTGATGCCGCGCTCCTGCTCCTGAGCCATGAAGTCCATCGTCGAGGCGCCGTCGTGGGTCTCACCGATCTTGTAGTTCTTGCCGGTGTAGAAGAGGATGCGCTCGGTGGTGGTGGTCTTACCGGCATCGATGTGAGCCATGATGCCGATGTTGCGGATCATGTGCAGATCCGAAAGCACGTCAAGTGCCATTGCTTTTCCTTAGCTCTCGTTTGGAAGAAATTACCAGCGGTAGTGAGCGAAGGCCTTGTTGGCCTCTGCCATCTTATGAGTATCCTCGCGGCGCTTGACAGAAGCACCGAGGCCGTTGGAGGCGTCGAGGATCTCGTTGGCGAGACGCTCGGCCATGGTCTTCTCACGACGGGCGCGGGAGAAGTCGGTCAGCCAGCGCAGCGACAGGGTGTTGGCGCGGTTCGGCTTGACCTCGACCGGGACCTGGTAGGTGGCGCCACCGACACGGCGGGAACGCACCTCGAGGGACGGGCGGATGTTGTCCAGCGCGCGCTTGAGGACGGCGACCGGCTCCTGGTCGGTCTTCTCCTTCACCATATCGAGCGCGGAGTAGACGATGTCCTCGGCGATCGACTTCTTGCCGTCGAGCAGGATCTTGTTGATGAGCTGGGCCACGACGGTCGAGCCGTAGATCGGATCGGGCAGCAGCTGGTGCTTCTTAGCGGGTCCTTTACGTGACATATCTCTTACTTCGCCTTCTTTGCTCCGTACAGGGAACGACCCTGCTTGCGGTCCTTGACACCCTGGGTATCGAGCGCGCCACGCACGATGTGGTAACGCACACCCGGCAGATCCTTCACACGGCCGCCGCGCACGAGCACGATGGAGTGCTCCTGCAGGTTGTGGCCCTCGCCCGGGATGTAGGCGGTGACTTCGATGCCCGAGGACAGGCGCACACGGGCGACCTTACGCAGAGCCGAGTTCGGCTTCTTCGGGGTGGTGGTGTAGACACGGGTGCACACGCCGCGACGCAGCGGGCTGCCCTTGAGCGCCAAAGTCTTCGACTTCTTCGGCTTCGGCGAACGTCCCTTGCGGACGAGCTGTTCAATAGTAGGCAACTTGAATTCTCCGATTCAGTGGTTTCTTTGTCTTCGTGCAGCCGCCGCACTGCGCCCACACTTTGCCCACTGATCGACAGATCGGTCAAAGATAGCCACAGTCCACCGGCCCGATGGCCCGATCCTCTTTCACAGTCCGCATTACTGCGCGCGATCCATTCGATTCACGGGATATCCCAACCCACACGCCTGTTACATAAGGCATGCCGTTGGCACACACGAATTACTATGATACGCCACCACCGGACAAACGACACGCTGTCACGCCACGGTCGTCAGCGAGACTCCGAAACGCAAAAACCCGGAACTTTCGTTCCGGGTTTTGATGGGGTGGATAACGCGGCTCGAACGCGCGACCTTCTGAACCACAATCAGATGCTCTACCAACTGAGCTATATCCACCATGTGGCTGTCTCCAGCGGACTGGAACCAGACAACAGGTGAACACTATACACGGATTCTCGAACTACGCCAATTCGGCGTGTCGCGCCACGTAGTTGCCATGCCAATGTTCGCTTTCCTATATGAATACCGGGCAACATGTTCGATATTGTGAAGTTTCTTGGCATGCTTCAAACACTTGGAAACATTGACGTCTTGATTTCTTAAACCCGTGTGTCATGTGCACATAATGGAGTATACTGACACATGAAGGCCGGAGTTGCGAGCCAGCCGGGAATCCTGCAGGCTGCAACGAAGCGCCGCGGTTGTGAGAACCATGCGCAACGCCTTCAGAACAGAACATAAAGAAAGCGGCAAGGAAGTACGGCGGAAGCCGGGCCGCAGAACCCCATTGTCAGTTTGAGAACATTGCAGTCCACGAACACGATGGTTCCGCGCAAGGCGGCGCGGAGAGAGACATAACAGAATAACCTCCTTTCGGCGTTGGGCCCGTACGGATATCCGTACGGGCCCAACGTTTTCCGGCGCCCAACCCGTCACTCGCATCTCATGTCGTCGGCATCCCCTCATTCAACGCCGCACGCCGGCGGTAGACTCGACTCCGTCACCACGTACCCGATCACGGCCGCACCATATGCATGCGCCGCATAAGCAAGGAGCCGATACATGCTGTCCTTCGAAAACGACTATTCCTGCGGGGCAACCCCCGAGATCCTCGACCGCCTCGCGTCCATCAACGCCACGCAGTTCCCCGGCTACGGCTCCGACCAACTGTGCGAGTCCGCCAAGAACAAGATCCGCGAAGCCTGCGCCGCGCCCGGCGCCGACGTATGGTTCCTCGTCGGCGGCACGCAGACCAATCAGACCGTCATCGATTCGATCACCCCGCAGTACGCGGGCGTCGTCGCGGCGGCCAGCGGCCATGTGAACGTCCACGAGGCCGGCGCGATCGAGGCGACCGGGCACAAGGTGCTCACGCTTCCCCACCACAATGGCAAGATCGACGCCGACGAACTCGACCGGTACTGCGCCACGTTCTACGCCGACGGCAACTACGAGCACATGGTCTTCCCCGGCTCCGTCTACATCTCACAGGCCACTGAATACGGCACGCTCTATACCAAGGCCGAACTCGAACGCCTCGCCGAGGTCGCGCACAAATACGACATGCCGCTGTTCGTGGACGGCGCGCGACTCGGCTACGCGCTGACCGCCACCGGCAACGACGCGACGCTTGAGGACCTCGCCCGCATCGCCGACGTGTTCTATATCGGCGGCACCAAGGTGGGCGCGCTGTTCGGCGAGGCGGTCGTGTTCACGCATCACGGCAAGTTCAGCGACACGCCGAAGCACTTCCTCACGCTCGTCAAGCAGCACGGCGCGCTGCTGGCCAAGGGCTGGCTGTTGGGAGCACAGTTCGACACGCTGTTCACCGATAACCTGTACTGCCGCATCGCCCGACGCGCGAACCAAGCCGCCGACCGCATCCGCGCCACTCTGCGCGAGAAGGGCTACACACTCACCTTCGATGCGCCGACGAACCAGATCTTCATCACCCTCGACGAGCCGACCCGGGCCCGGCTGGAGGCCGGCGTACGTCTCGGTTTCATGGAACAGGCCGACGAGTCGCATACGGTGATGCGCATCTGCACCGGCTGGGCCACCACCGACGAACAGGTCGAAGAGCTGCTCGCGCTGCTGTAGCCAGGAAGGTTTGACGATCGAGAGGCCGATTCGGCACATTGCAGAGGTCGGTTCGACGATCGAGAGGCAACTATCCGGTCAATTCGAACGCATCAGGCCATGTTATCCGCGCAATATCAAGGGATTGCCTGGCATTTACGCCGACTGGTCACGGCAAACAGCCTCTCAATCGTGCAACCGACCCGTACAGGAGCCGACATCAACCTCTCAATCGTCAAACCCACTTGCCGTCCAGTCGGTTCAGCATCGAACAAGGCAATCAGGCGTCCGCGATCGCCTCGCGTTCCATGTCCACGAACTTCGTCACGGACACCTCCACCGAGTAATGCTCCTTCGTATGCTCGGCATACCGCGCGCCCCATTCGGCAAGTTCCGTAGGATGGTCGATCCACCAGTCGATGCGCTGCGCAAGCGCCGCCACGTCGCGCGCCGGGAACAGCGACTCGTCCAACAGCGCAAACTGGCCGGCCGCGCTCAGCTCGGACGAGGCGATCACCGGCACCAGCCCCGAGGCCATGCCCTCGATCACACTCAGCGATTCGATGTCCACGATCGAGGGATGGACGAACAAGTCGCATGAGCGCAGCAACGCCGGCATCTCGTCGTTCTTATGGAATCCGATCGAAGCCGGACGATGCAGCAGCATCGCCGCACGGAACCGCAGGTAGCGCTGCAATGGTCCGGTGCCGCAGATCGTCAGCTCGATGTTCTTGGCGTGGCGGCACCGCGCGATCGCCTTGATGAGCGTGATGTGATCCTTCTCGTGCGTGAGCCGTCCGGACGCGACGATGCGGAACGGAACCGGCGCAGGTTCTCCGGCGGCACGCTGGCGTTTCGGCGTGAACCGGGCTGTGTAGCCGTTCGAGATCACATGCAGCTTGGCCTTGTAACCGTGCGCGCGCAACTGGCCGGCGATCATTTCGGTCGGCGCATGGATATGACCGATGCCGCCGTACAGCCACGCCTTGAACAGCCAGTACAGGAAATTCGAGATGCCCGGCACGTATTTGAGCGGTCCGGCGGAATAAGTGACGTTCTCCGGCTGCAGATGGAATCCCGCGGTGACCGGGATGCCCATCGCCCGCGCGGCACGGGCGGCGTGGCGGCCGAAGCGGAACGGCAGATAGATATGCACGACGTCGGCGCCGCGGAAGGCGGTGCGGAACAGGGTCTCGCTCGGCTCGGCAAACTGCATCTGCTGTTTGGCAGCGACCCACGAGACAAGCGGCACACGGCTCACCCTCGCTGGATACTCAGGCGCACCGATGCCCACAAGCCGCACGTGATGGCCCTGGCGTTCGAGCTCGTGCGCGTACTGCAGGGCCGAATTGGATGTGCCGTTGCCTTTGTTGCCGATCGTGTCCATGACGAGCACGATGGTTAGCGGTCGGTCGATGCCCGGCTGTTCCGTTTCGACGGCCTTGTCGTCGTCTTCCTGATGTTCACGCATTGCCCCATACTATCGCCGCCGCCGACCCGCCGCTGTGAGACCCGTGCGCGCGGAATGACGGACGGCGGTACATGGCACAATGAGTGGCATGAGTGATATGAACGTTTCCCCGGTTTCCGCATCCTCCCCCTCCCCCGCCTCGGCCGCGACGGCCGGCCGCACGCTCGGCACGCCGCTGGGCGCGCACCCGACGCGCGTGTTGTTCCTTGGCGCGGGCGAGCTGGGCAAGGAGGTCACGATCGAGCTGATGCGTCTCGGCGCATGGGTGTGCGCGGCCGATTCATACGCCGACGCCCCCGCGCAGCAGGTAGCGCACGAGTACCGCGTGCTCGATATGGCGAACGCCGACCAGTTGCGCGCGCTGTTCGACGAGGTCAGGCCGGACATCATCGTGCCCGAGGTCGAGGCGATCGCGACGGGCGAACTGGCCGCGGCGGCCGCACGTGGCATTCAGGTGGTGCCGAGCGCCGAGATCGCGGCGATCTGCATGGACCGCGAGCGCCTGCGCGTGATCGCACATGAGGAGCTGGGGTTGCCGACCACCCCGTACCGGTTTGCCGGTTCGCTCGAGGAGCTGCGCGCGGGTGCGGCCGAGGTCGGTTATCCGTGCGTGGTCAAGCCGATCATGAGCTCGTCCGGGCACGGCCAGTCGGTCGTGCGTTCGGCGGATGCGATCGACGCCGCGTGGACGGAGGCTCAGGAGGGCCGCCGCGCGTCCGGTGAGGGCGATGTGTCGCGTGTGATCGTGGAGGCGTTGGCGCCGTTGGATTATGAGCTGACGGTGCTGACGGTGAGCTCGTCGGCCGGCATCGTCACGTGTGCGCCGATCGGGCAGCGTCAGGAGTCGGGCGATTACCGAGAGTCGTGGCAGCCGGCGGCGACGGATGCCGACGTGCTGGAGACCGCTCAGTCGATCGCGCGTCGTGCGGTCGAGGGTCTGGTGGCGAAGGCCACGGCGAGTGGCGAACACGGCTGGGGCGTGTTCGGCGTGGAGTTGTTCGTGCTGACTGATGGCTCGGTGCTGTTCAATGAGGTGTCGCCGCGCCCGCATGATACGGGTATGGTGACGATGATCTCGCAGCGGCTGAGCGAGTTCGCGCTGCATGCGCGGGCGATTCTGGGTCTGCCGGTGACGGCCGGCCATGTGGCGTTGGCGATGCCGGCCGGCACGGTGGCGGCGAGCCATGCGATCGTCGTGGCGGGCGACGGCGAGGCGGAGTTCTCGAATGTGCCGGCCGCATTGGCCGAACCGGACACCGATCTGCGTATCTTCGCCAAGCCCGAGGTACACGGCCATCGCCGCATGGCGGTCGCGCTGGCTATCGGCTCGTCCGCGGACGACGCCCGTGCCAAGGCGGGCCGCGTGGCAGACACGCTCGACATCACGGTTCGCTAACCCTGCATGCCACTACAAGCCCGTGAGATCGTTTCTATCGACATGCGTTACGGCATTCGTCGGAACGGTTTCACGGGCTTTTCGCAAACTTTGAGGCAGAATTGTGTTTTCGTCGAAGTCTTTTCGCAAATCCTGAGGCAGGTGACCCGCAGAATTCGACCCGCGACACCCGAACTGACGGTCTTAGCGAGCACGGATGTCACGAGCGAATGCCTCAAGGTTCTGAGAAAGACTCCGACAGACCAGAAAATCTGCCTCAGGGTTTGCGCATTGCTCAAAGGATGTGTCATATCCGTCATGACATGGCACCGGCTCCGTGCCGAATCGGCACGATAATGGAATCGTCATCGCCATTCACGACGCGAAGGAGCGCTGATTGCCGTGATCGATATGAGAAGAACCGCAGCCATCGTTATCGTCGCCGCGTTGTTCGTGGGCGTTACGGCGTGCGGCACGGCGCAACAGCGGACCGCAGACGGCGATGTCGCGGCGAATTGCGCGGTCAGCTACGTCAGGACCTATGATTCGCCGCAGGATTATCTTGACGATGTCAAGCCCGACCTTGTTGCCGAGGCGACGCTCGGCGAGCCGGAACGTTCGCTGACGGGACGATCGGTCACGTTCACCGCGCATCTGCTGGATGTACGGGCCGGCGACGCGCATGCCGGCGATGAGGTGACGCTCGGCTTCGAGTGCGACTCGTTCGCCTCGTTCATGCCGGACGGCTACCGCACCGGAGATACGGTGATCGTGCTTGCCAATGGCGGCGAGCTGCGTCAGCCCGAAAGCGTATGGCCGTTCGACCGGCAGACCTATGACGCGCTGTCCGTGCGATAACCGGCAGCACGTCTCCGCCCACGGCGCCCGACGATGAATCGCACGCCGTGGGCAAGCGGCTGCCATGCCACTCCGAAACTCCTCGCTTGTAGCCCTTTATTGGTACCCTTTTACCGTTAGTTCACCCAGAAATTCCGCTGATTTGAAAGGCGATCATGGAGAAACTGGAAAAGCTCTACGAGGGCAAAGCCAAGCAGCTGTACGCAACCGACGACCCGGACATCCTGTGGGTCGAGTACAAGAACACCGCGACGGCCGGCGACGGCGAGAAGAAGGAGGACTTCACCGGCAAGGGCCGTCTGAACAACCTCATCACCACCATCATCTTCGACCTGCTCAAGGCCCGCGGCATCGACAGCCACCTCGTCAAGCGCGTGAACGACACCGCCCAGCTGGTGCGCAAGATGGACATGTTCCCGCTCGAGATCGTGCTGCGCAACACCGCCGCCGGCCACTTCTGCTCGCGCCTCGGCGTCGAGGAGGGCCTGCCGCTCAAGGAGCCAGTGCTCGAGTACTTCCTCAAGAACGACGATCTGCACGACCCGTTCGTGAACGACGACGACCTCGTGGCGCTCGGCGTGTGCACGCGCGAGGATCTCGCCGAGATCGCCCCGCTGGCCCGCAAGATCAACGAGGCCCTGATCGACATCTTCGCGAAGATCGACGTCAAGCTCGTCGACTTCAAGATCGAGATGGGCCGCGCCTCCGACGGCACGCTGCTGCTGGCCGACGAGATCACGCCGGACTCCTGCCGTCTGTGGGACCAGCGCGATCACTCCGGCAAGGTCGAGCACCTCGACAAGGACCTGTTCCGCCGCGGCCTCGGCTCGATCATCCCGGCCTACGAGGAGATCGAGAGCCGTCTGGCCGAGCTGGCCAAGTCCGAAGGCATCAACGTCGACTGACACCCGTTTTCTGGCTCCCCCTGCCATCAGAGGGAGCCGATTTTCGTTATATATGACGATTTCCAAGAGTTTTGCAAGAAAGGATTTCCATGGTTTTTCGCGTGTACGTGGAAAAGAAGCCCGGCTTTGACGTCGAGGCGCAGCAGCTCGCCGGCGAACTGCGCACGATCCTCGGCATGACCGGACTCAAGTCCGTGCGCATCGTGAACCGTTACGACGTGGAGGGCATCAGCGCCGAGCTGTTCGCCCAGGCCACGCCGACCGTGTTCAGCGAACCGCAGGTCGACAACGTCTCCAACGACCTGCCCGATTTCGGCGACGCGAAGGTGTTCGCCACCGAGTTCCTGCCCGGCCAGTTCGACCAGCGCGCCGATTCGGCGAGCGAGTGCATCCAGCTGATCTCGCAGGGCGAGCGCCCGACCGTCCGTTCCGCCAAGCTGTACGCCCTCGACGGCGAGCTGACCGACGCGGATGTGGACGCGATCAAGCATTACGTGATCAACCCGGTCGAGGCGCGCGAGGCGAGCCTCAAGACCAAGGAAACCCTGAAGACCGCCGTGCCGACCCCGGGCAAGGTCGAGGTCATCGCCGGCTTCAACGAGATGGACGCGGCCGCCGGCCAGCGGTTCATCGACGAGCGCGGACTTGCGATGGATCTGGCGGATCTCGAGTTCTGCCAGCGGTACTTTGCAGCCGAGAAGCGCGAGCCGACGATCACCGAGATCAAGGTCATCGACACGTACTGGTCCGACCACTGCCGTCACACGACGTTCGGAACCGAACTGGACGACGTGGTCATCGACGACGCGACCGTCAAGGCCGCATTCGAGCGCTATCTTGAGCTGCGTCACGAGCTGGGCCGCGACGGCAAGCCGGTGTGCCTGATGGACATGGGCACGATCGGCGCGAAGTGGCTCAAGAAGAACGGCATCCTCACTGGCCTCGACGAGTCCGAGGAGATCAACGCCTGCACCGTCAAGGTCAAGGTGGACGTGAACGGCCACGATGAGGACTGGCTGTTCCTGTTCAAGAACGAGACACACAACCATCCGACCGAGATCGAGCCGTTCGGCGGCGCGGCCACCTGCATCGGCGGCTGCATCCGCGATCCCCTGTCCGGCCGCTCCTACGTGTATCAGGCGATGCGCGTCACCGGCGCCGCCGATCCGACCGTGCCGGTCGCCGACACGCTGGAGGGCAAGCTGCCGCAGCGCAAGCTCGTGACCACCGCGGCCGCCGGCTACAGCTCGTACGGCAACCAGATCGGCCTTGCCACCGGCCAGGTCGACGAGATCTACCATCCGGGCTATGTGGCCAAGCGCATGGAGGTGGGCGCGGTCGTGGCCGCCACCCCGGCCGATCATGTGCGCCGCGAAACCCCGGCCCCGGGCGACAAGATCATCCTGCTCGGCGGCCGCACCGGCCGTGACGGCATCGGTGGCGCGACGGGCGCGTCCAAGGCGCACAACATCGAATCGCTCGAGCTGGACGGCGCCGAAGTGCAGAAGGGCAACGCGCCGGTCGAGCGCAAGCTACAGCGTCTGTTCCGTCGCGGCGACGCGTGCCGTCTGATCAAGCGCTGCAACGACTTCGGCGCGGGCGGCGTGTCCGTGGCGGTCGGCGAGCTGGCGGACGGCCTGTACGTCGATCTCAACACCGTGCCGAAGAAGTACGAGGGCCTTGACGGCACCGAACTGGCGATCTCCGAATCGCAGGAGCGCATGGCCGTGGACGTGGCCGCCGAGGATGTGGACGAGTTCCTCAAGTACGCCCGCGAGGAGAACCTCGAGGCGACGGTCATCGCGACCGTGACCGAGGACCCGCGCATGGTGATGATGTGGAACGGCGACGAGATCGTGAACCTCTCCCGCGAATTCCTCGCCTCCAACGGCGCGTCGAAGCATCAGGTCGTGCACGTCGAGGCGCAGCAGGCGTACGAGACGCCGGCCGCATGGCGTGAAGGCTCTCTCGCGGATCGTCTGCGCGCGGTCGTGACCGATCTCAACGTGGCGTCCAACAAGGGCCTGTCCGAACGTTTCGATTCGACGATCGGCGCGGGCACCGTGCTCATGCCGTTCGGCGGCCGCCGTCAGCTCACCCCGAACGAGGCGATGGTCGCCAAGTTCCCGGTGTTCGGCGAAACGACCACCGCGTCCGCGATGGCGTGGGGCTTCAACCCGTACATCATGAGCGCGAACCAGTTCACCGGCGCGTACCTGTCGGTGGTCGAGTCGCTCGCCAAGCTCGTGGCCGCCGGCTTCGAGCATGAGAAGGCGTACCTGAGCTTCCAGGAGTACTTCGAGAAGCTGCGCGACGAGCCGGAACGCTGGGGCAAGCCGACCGCCGCCGTGCTCGGCGCGCTCATGGCTCAGATCGATCTCGGCGCGGGCGCGATCGGCGGCAAGGATTCGATGTCCGGCACGTTCGAGCATCTCGACGTGCCGCCGACCCTGATCTCGTTCGCCGTGGCCGTGGGCAACATGAAGCGCGCCACGTCGCCGGAGTTCAAGGGCGCCGACCACCGCGTCGTGCGCATCGCGCCGCGTTATCTCGCGGACGGCATCACGCCGGACAAGGACGCGCTGCTCGAGGCGTTCTCGATCGTCGAGGAGCTGACCGACTTCCACGACGCGCTGGCCGTGTCCACGCCGGGTTACGGCGCGACGGCCGAGGCGTTGTTCAAGATGACGCTCGGCAACCGCATCGGCGTCGCGCTCAACGATTCGATCGCCGCGGACGACCTGTTCACGCCGGCGTACGGCTCGTTCATCGTCGAGCTTGCGGACGACGCGAAGCTGCCGGCCGCCTCCAACCTCGTCGAGATCGGCGAGATCGGCACGACGACCGCCGCGTACGAGTTCCGTGCGGCTGGCGAGACGCTTGATCTGGATGCGGTCCAGGAGGCGTGGGAGTCCGGCATCGAATCCGTGTTCCCGTACCGTTCCAAGGGTGCCGATAAGGGCGCGACCGTCGAGACGGTCACGTTCGAGACGCCGAAGAAGACCGTGTACGTGGGCGCTCCGGTCGCCAAGCCGCACGTCGTGATCCCGGTGTTCCCGGGCAACAACTGCGAGTACGATTCGGCCGCCGCGTTCGAACGCGCGGGGGCGGACGTGACGACGCTGATCGTGAACAACCTCACGCCGGCCGCCGTCGCCGAGTCGACGCAGGCGCTGGTCGAGGAGATCAACAAGAGCCAGATCGTGATGATTCCGGGCGGTTTCTCGGGCGGCGACGAGCCGGACGGTTCCGCGAAGTTCATCACCGCGTTCTTCCGCGCCCCGGCCGTCACCGAAGCCGTGCGCGATCTGCTCAAGAACCGCGACGGCCTGATGCTCGGCATCTGCAACGGCTTCCAGGCGCTCATCAAGCTGGGTCTGGTGCCGTACGGCGATATCGTGCCGATGACCGAGGAATGCCCGACGCTGACGTTCAACACGATCGGCCGCCACCAGAGCCGTCTCGTGCGCACGCGTGTCGCGTCGAACCTGTCCCCGTGGCTGGCGAAGACCTCCGTCGGCGACATTCACACGGTCGCGATCTCCCACGGCGAAGGCCGTTTCGTCGCCTCCGAGCCGGTGCTCGACCTGCTCAAGACCAACGGTCAGATCGCCACGCAGTACGTGGACGAGGCCGGCGTGCCCGGCATGGATCTCGACGTGAACCCGAACGGTTCGCTGCTCGCGATCGAAGGCATCACCAGCCCGGACGGCCGCGTGTTCGGCAAGATGGGTCACTCGGAGCGTTCCGGCAACGGCCTGTACGTGAACGTGCCCGGCAACAAGTACCAGCCGCTGTTCGAGGCCGGCGTCGAGTACTTCGCCGCATAAGGCAGGTTGCCTCCCCTGCCATGTCATTTCGGGCGAGGCGAGAGTCGGGAAATCTCTTCCGTCCAATGGCTCCGGAAGATTTCTCCGCTCGCTTCGCTCGGTCGAAATGACACCATGATACACCCGGCAGGCGGGCAGATAACGACGAATGGGCGGGGTATGTCAAGATCAAACTTGGCATACCCCGCCCATTCGTATGTATACGTGATATACGTGCCGTTTACGCCTTATCGAACTGGTCGACGAGCGCGGTCATCCAGTCGAGCAGGTCGTCGTATTCAGCCGGCATCTGTTCGGTCAGGTCGACCGTCGGCACCTTGGCGGACTTGGCCGCACCGGTGATCTGATCGGTGGTCGAGTTGGCCTCCTGCGTGTTGACGACGAGCATCTTGATCGAACCGTCCTTGAGCGCGTCCTGGAAATCCTTGATGTCGGCCGGGGTCGGCTCGCTTTCGTTGGCCGACGCCTGCGCGTAGCCGGTCGGCGTCTTGTCGCTCATGCCCAGATCGTCGGCGAGATACCATGCGACGGATTCGGTCGCGGCGTACGGCAGCCCCTTCGTGGCCGCGGAGGCGTCCTTGATCTTGGATTCGAGCGCATCCTCCCGCTCATGCCATGCCTTGTTGAGTTTCGCGTACTCGTCCTTGTGCGCGGGATCGGCCTGCTGGTAGGCAGCGGTGATCGCGTCGGCCGCCGCGTTGCGCACGGCCGAGGAGAACCACACGTGCGGGTTGTCGCCTTCCTTGATGCCGGCGGTGTCGGCCGCGTCGACCAGCGTCGCCTTGGTGGATTCGGCCGCCTTGGATGCCCAGTGGTCGTAGTCGGCGCCGTTGACGACCGCGACGTCGGCCTTGTTGAATGCGGCGACGTCCTTGCTGGTCGGTTCGTAGTCGTGCGCCTCGACGTTAGTCTTGGTCATGATGTTGGTCACGGTGACATGGTCGCCGCCGAGATCAGTCGCGACCGATCCCCACTGGTTGATCGACGCGACGACCGAGATCTTCCCATCATCGTCTGCCGTGGTCCCGTTCGCCGATCCGCAGGCCGCCAGTCCCGCCATCATCATCGCAGCCGTCGCCAGTACGGCGATCCTCTTCCATGCAGTCATACCGTATCGTTCCTCTTCTACAGTCGTGTGTTCCGGTTGACGTGCACCACCATACCATCTAATTGAGAATAGTTATCATTTTCATCTCTTGTGGCGTGTCGCATACAACAAAACCGCGCCATTCCATGCGGGATGACGCGGTCGGAAATCAAGGGAAAAGCCAAAACCTCACGAATGCTGGCACTCGGGGCACAGGCCGAAGACCTCGAGGGTGTGGGATTCGACGGTGAATCCGTGGCCGTCCGCGACCTTGCGCAGCCACGCCTCGCTCGGAGGGTCGATTTCGACGGTTTTGCCGCACTTGCGGCAGACGAGATGATGGTGATGGCCGTCGTCGCCGCACAAGCGGTACAGCTGCTGGCCGTCGAGACGGATCGTGTCGGCCGCGCCGGAATCGGCGAGCGCGTTCAGCTGTCGGTAGACGGTGGCCAGTCCGATTTTCGTGCCCTCGTCGTCGAGTTTGCGATGCAGTTCCTGCGCGGAGACGAAATCGTCGCAGGTGCGCAGCTGCCGCAGCACAGCGTCCTTCTGTTTGGTATGCCGTTCCGGCCCGTTCGCCGTCATATGCACTTCCCCATCCGGGCCGGCGATACGTGCGTGAAGTCGTGCGCAACACCGACGTTATTATCATTAGCAGTCAACTAATGATAATAACGTCGGCGACAATGCGCAACGTAGAGTTCGACAGGCGCGCGGCTACAGCAGCGAGGCGGGGTCGAGCTTGGCGAGGTCGTCGGCCGGCAACACGTCCGCGGCGTTGAGGTACAGGCGCGGGATACGGTTGCGCAGGCAGGTGAAGATCTCGTAACTGATGGTGTCGGCGGCGCGCGCCCAGTCGTCGGCGGTCGGCTCGGCGTACTGCTCGCCGCGGCCCGGTCCGAACAGGCAGACCGTGTCGCCTTCATGCACGCCGAGCGCGTCGCACGAGCCGTGCAGGTCGATCATGAACTGGTCCATGCACACGCGGCCGGAGACGCGGTACAGCTTCGGGCCTTCGGCGGTCATGACACGCACCGGGCCACCGAGCTTCTCGACATGCTTGGCGCCCTGCATGTCGAAGCCGGAGGCGGAACGGTGGATGCCGTCCGCGTAGCCGAGCGGCACGATCGCGGTGGACGTGTCGTCAGGGGTAAGGTAGGTGCGGCCGTAGGAGATGCCGTGGCCCTTGTCGATATGCTTGACGGTGCCGAGCTGCGCCTGCAGGGTCATGGCGGGCTTCAAATGCCAGTCACGCGGCGTGCCCATCGCCGGGTCCGGCTCGTAGCCGTACAGGCCGATGCCCGGGCGGGTGAGCTCGAAGTGGATCTCCGGGCGGTCGAGCGTGGCGGCGGTGTTGGCCAAGTGGCGGATTTCCGGGGCGATACCGGCCTTCTCCATGCGCGCGGTGAACGCCTTGAAGTTCTCGATCTGATGGTCGGTGGCGGCCACGAATTCGGGCACGTCCGGCGAATCGGCCACGGCGAGATGGCTCCACTGGCCGACGACGTGGATCACGCCTTCCTTGGCGAGCGGCACGAGCTTGGCCAGCGCCGCGTCGAACGATTCCTCGGTGAAGCCGTTGCGGCCGAAGCCGGAATCGACCTTCACGTGCACGCGGGCGGGCTTGCCGAGCTTGCGGGCGGCCGCGGCCACCGCGTCGATGCCCGGAAGGGAGCCAACCGACACGTCGATGTCGTTGGCAATCAGCTCGTCGAACGGCACTTCCATGCCGTTGTAGACCCATGTGAGGATGTGGCAGCGGTCGGGGCCGATGCCGAGCTTGCGCAGCAGCAGCGCCTCGTGGGACTGCGCGGTGCCGAGCCAGGTCGCGCCGCCCGCCAACGCGGCCAGCGCGGTCGGCAGCAGACCATGGCCGTACGCGTCGGCCTTGACCACGCCCATCACCGCGGTGCCGGAGTTCGGTCCGCCGACCACGTCGACCAGATGCCGCATGTTGTCGCGCAATGCGGCGAGGTCGACGATCGCCTGTGCCGGATACCGCCGGCGCGCGGCCTCGTAATTCGCCTCGCCGGCCGGGGATGAGAACTGCCAATTCGTTACTGCGCTCAAAGTCATACGCCCTATTGTGTCTCGGCACAATGACGAATCGGCAACGAATCGCCGTATGGGTTCATCGCGCCGTCATCATCGCGAAATCATCACGTCACCGTGAATCTCGCCACGCCACCGCCGCACCGCGACATCACCACTGCCATCCCATTCCTCGAGACAAAGCCCACAGAAACACATGCGTTGTCCATGCCGCGGCCATACACTGTCTACCACTCGTTTGCAGTGCCTTCATCCAAGCAATCAGGCACCTCGCGAGCATTCTGATTCCCGGCGTTGAGGCGTGCCGGGGTCCCGGAAAACCGTCCGGTCCAGCCCATATCCAATCCGTATTGAGAGAAGACTCATCATGGATCTTTTTCGCAAGAAATCGGTGGATCAGCTGGTCGCTGAATCCACTCCGTTAAAGCGTACGATGCACACGTTCGATCTGACGATGCTCGGCATCGGCGCGATCATCGGCACCGGCATCTTCGTGCTGACCGGCAAGGGCGCGCTGACCGCCGGCCCGGCACTGTCCGTATCGTTCCTGCTGGCCGCGGTCTGCTGCGGTTTTGCCGGCCTGTGCTATGCGGAATTCGCATCGATGGCCCCGGTTTCCGGTTCCGCCTACTCCTACTCCTACCTGGCGTTCGGCGAGCTGATCGCGTTCGTGATCGGCTGGGATCTGATTCTTGAGTACGCGTTGCAGGCGGCCACGGTGTCCGCCGGATGGTCGGGATATTTCAACAAGTTCCTTGAAAACTTCGGACTGCATCTGCCGGTCGAGCTGACCGCCGCGTACGGCACCACACCGGGCGTCACCACGTATTTCAACCTGCCCGGCTTCGTGATCGTGCTGCTCATCACCTGGGTGCTGTCGATC
The DNA here is from genome assembly GCF_056357555.1 of Bifidobacterium sp. LH_230. Taxonomy (NCBI): domain Bacteria; kingdom Bacillati; phylum Actinomycetota; class Actinomycetes; order Bifidobacteriales; family Bifidobacteriaceae; genus Bifidobacterium; species Bifidobacterium sp. LH_230. Next base: position 123,684 of record NZ_JBKEWJ010000002.1, on the reverse strand, counting down.
GGCATCAACCAGACGAAGAAGACCAACGATATCATGGTGATGATCAAGCTCGCGATCATCGTGCTGTTCATCGTGTGCACCGTCTGGTATGTGAACCCGGCCAATTGGAAGCCGTTCTCCCCGTACGGCGTGTACACGTTCCAGCCCGGCTCGACCCAGCCGTACGGCATCGTGCCGGCCGCGTCGATCGTGTTCTTCAGCTTCATCGGCTTCGACGCGGTGTCGTCGTCCGCCGAGGAGACCGTCGAGCCGAACAAGACGCTGCCGCGAGGCATCCTGCTGTCGCTGGCCGTGTCGACCGTGCTGTACATCGTCATGACGTTCATCATGACCGGCATCGTGCCGTACCAGGAGTTCGCGAAGTTCATCGACGCGCCGGTGGCCGGCGTGATCCTCGCGACCGGCATGAACTGGCTCGCGTTCATCGTGAACCTCGGCGCGTTGATCGGCATGACGACCGTGATGCTCGTGCAGCTGTACGGCCAGTCCCGCATCTGCTATGCGATGAGCCGCGACGGCCTGTTCCCGAAGTTCTTCGGCGAGGTGCACCCGAAGTACCGCACGCCGTTCAAGGGCACGTGGTTCTTCGGCATCCTGACCGCGGTGGCGGGCGGTTTCATCAACATCAACGTGTTGTTCGAGCTGGTGAACATCGGCACGTTGTCGGCGTTCATCATCGTGTCGGCCGGTATCCTGTGGATGCGCAAGACGCAGCCGGACGCGCACCGCGGCTTCCGTGCACCGCTTGTGCCGTTCACGCCGATCTGCGCGATCGTGTTCTGCCTGATCCTGATCGCGGGCCTCAACTGGGAGACGTGGCTGCGGTTCGCGGTCTGGTTCGGCCTCGGTCTGGTGGTGTACTTCGCGTACAGCCGCAAGCGTTCCAAGCTGAACGACGCCGAGTAAGCGACTGATATCAGTCACGCAGATTGCGCGGATAACGAAAAAGCTCCCCGAGGGGAGCTTTTTTCATGCGCAGATCGACCGGACTACTTCAGATCGTCCCAGCAGCCGGTGGCTTCGAGATCGGCCACGGTGGCGGCGGTATCGTCGGTGAGCACGGTGATGTGGCCCATCTTGCGGTTATGGCGCAGCTGTGCCTTGCCGTAGTCGTGCACGTTCCACTCGGGGTGCGAGGCGATGAGCGCGCGGGTCGGCAGCACATGCTGGCCGAGCACGTTGACCATCACCGCGGGGCTCAGGAGCTTCGGCTGGATGAGCGGCCAGCCGGCGATGCCGCGGATGTGCGCGTCGAACTGGTCGATCGAGCACGCCTCGATCGTGTAGTGGCCGGAGTTGTGCGGGCGCGGCGCGAGCTCGTTGACGATCACGCGGTCGTCCTTGGTGACGAACAGCTCGATGGCGAGCGTGCCGGCCAGTTCGAAGCCCTTCGCGAGTCGCAGCGCGAGTTCGTGCGCCTGCTGCGCGATTTCGGGGCTGACTTCGGCCGGAGCGATCGTCATGTGCAGGATGTTGTTGCGGTGGTCGTTGCGCACGATCGGGAACGTGACGTACTGCTCGCCGTTGCCGGACACGAGGATGGACGCCTCGAACGCGAAATCCACGAAGCCTTCCAAGATGGACGGCGGGAAGCCGCCGCCGCGGTCGCCGCGCGCGCGGATCTTCTCAAGGTCAGAGTCGTTGCGCAGCACGTGCTGGCCGTGGCCGTCGTAACCGCCGGAACGGGTCTTGAGCACGCACGGGTAGTGCAGTTCGTCGATGGCCGCGTCGAGCTCCTCGAAGTTGTTCACCTCGCGCCACGGCGCGGTTTCGGTGCCGTGTTCGTTGATGAACGTCTTCTCGTGCACGCGGTCCTGGGTGACGCGCAGCAGGTCGGTGCCCTGCGGTGCGGCGACGAGATGGCGCACCTCGTCGATCGCCTCGGCGTCCACGTTCTCGAATTCGTAGGTGAGCACGTCGGACTTTTCGGCCAGATCGTGGATGGCGGTCTTGTCGTCGTACTCGCCGACGATCTGGAAGTCGGCCACCTGCGCGGTCGGACAGTCCGGGGTCGGGTCGAGCACCCCGATGCGAAAGCCCATGTACTTGGCGCTCAGGGCCATCATGCGGCCGAGCTGGCCGCCGCCGATGATGCCGATCGTCGCGCCCGGCTGCAGCATCTTGACCGCGCCGTGCGTTTCCTCAGACAAGCTGGGCATTGGATTCAGCCACCTTTTCCTTCAGGGAGTCGCGGTATTCCTGCAGTGCGGTCGCAAGACGCTCGTCGTTGGTGGACAGGATCTGCACCGCAAGCAGGCCGGCGTTGGTCGCGCCCGAGTTGCCGACGGCCGTGGTGGCGACCGGGATGCCGCCGGGCATCTGCACGATCGACAGCAGCGAATCCCAGCCGGAGAGGGCATGCGAGCGCACCGGCACGCCGATGACCGGCAGCGTGGTCTGCGCGGCGACCATGCCCGGCAGGTGGGCGGCGCCGCCGGCGCCGGCGATGATGACCTTGAAGCCGTTGCCGCGCGCGTTGTGCGCGAATTCGCCCATGAGTTCGGGCGTGCGGTGGGCGGAGATGACCTGCTTGTGATAGGGCACGGCGAACTGGTCGAGGATGTCGCACGCGTGCTTCATCGTCTCCCAGTCGCTGGCCGATCCCATGATGACTGCCACTTCGGGCTTGCTGTCTGCCATAAGAACCTCCGAAACGGGTGGGCTTGAATACCGTTCCACTCTACGCAAAGCCGGCTACAGCGGGGCATCGGGGGCGCCGCGATCCACCATCATGCCATGCCGCCACTCGATCACCGGCGTTTGCGTGATATTCGGGATACCACTGCCCCGCTCCTATCCGAAACATCACGCCAAACTTCATCCTTGCGTGATGTTGTGGATAGGATTCCCCCGGTTCTATCCCAAACATCACGCGAATCTCCGTCTTTGCGTGATATCCGGGATACCACTGCCCCGCTCCTATCCGAAACATCACGCAAACGCCTGTTCTGGCGTGATGTTTTGGATAGGATCACCCTGCTACTCGCCCAGACATCACGCAAAGGACAGGATTCCCGTGAATCTTGACCGAACTGCGACAAGGCGGGACCGCGGCTCACTGGTCGCTTTTGATGGCGTCGAGCGCGGGGATTTTGACGGCCTTGTTGGCCGGTTGGAAGCCGGAGACCAGGCCGATCAGCGTGGAGAACAGGATCGCGAACACGAACAGCCACCACGGGATCACCGAGATGCGCGTCACCCCGTCGCCGCCCATGATCGCATGCACGAGATTCTCGCCGCTCGGCCCGCCCAACGACACCAGGTTGATCACCAGCGATATGGCCGCGCTGAACAGGCATCCGATCACCCCGCCGAACAGGCCGATGAAGCCCGCCTCGCCAAGGAACATGATGCGGATGTCGCGCACGTAGCAGCCGAGCGCCTTCATGATGCCGATCTCGCGCGTGCGCTCGCTCACCGACATGACCATCGTATTGGTGATGCCGATGGCCGCAACCAAGAGCGAGACCGCGCCGATGCCGCCAAGCACGAGCTGGATGCCGCGCGACTGCTCCTCCATCTGCTTGCGGATCTCCTCGTACGACGACGTGGAGAAGCCCATATCCTTGATCTGCTGTTCGACGTCGGCCACCTGCTTGATGTCGGCGACCTTGACGAGCGCCTGCTCGTAGGTGACGGTCTTCGCCGCGGACTTGTCGGCCTTGGCGATCATGGCCTTGAGCTGGGCGATGTCCATGAGGATACCGGTCGAAGTCGCGCTGCCTTTGTTCCAGTCCTCCTTGAGCAAGCCGGTGGCCTTGAGCTTGAACGTGTTGCCGGAGCCATTCGCGCCGGTCGAACCGCCGCCCGAGCCCGAACCGCCGGCCGAGCCGACGGAACCCGACACGCCGCCCATCATGTCCATCGTCATGCCGCCGGAGCTGCTCGAACCGCCGCCCGACGAGTCGCCGGTCTGGATGGTGAGCGTGATCTCGGTGGCCATCGGGTCGAAGAACGGCTTGGCGTCGTCGCCGAGCTGATCGGCGGGCACCTGCTCGCAGTCGTTGACGCCGCACGCCATGTACGTGCCGTCGCCCATGTCCTGCGGTTGGGAGCGCATGTTGGAGCCTTCGGGGCGGAACTTGTCGGCGAACTGGTAGGCGAGATACTGTCCGGCGAGCACCTCGCCGTCGCGGGTCGGCGCCGTGCCGTCGGCGAGCTTGTAGCCCATGTTCTCGAGCTGGGTCATGTCGATGGCCTGGATGTCGCCGTAGGAGGCGACGTACCGGCCGTTGTCGGCGGTCATGGTGATCGAATAGTTGAGCGACATCTGTGCACTGGCTCCGGTCACGCCGGCGATTTGCTTGAACGATTCGATCGCCTTGTCGTCGAGCTTGCCGGTACTGGCATCGCCCGTCTGGCCGAATCCGGTGTCGTTGCCGCCCTGGTACACGTTGATGATGGTCAGGTCGCCCATCTGTTTGAGCGACTGTTCGTTGATCTCGTTGATGCCTTCGCCGAGCGAGACCATCGTCACGATCGAACAGCAGCCGACGACCACGCCGAGCACGGTCAGTATCGTGCGCGACTTGCGCCGCCACAGGTTCTGGCTGCACAGGTGCAGGATATCGGACAGTCTCATGCGCGGCCCTCGCCGGAGGTCGCGACGTTGCCGGCGGCACCGACGACCGGCACGTCGATCGTATCGGTCGACGGCTCACCGCCCTTGCCGGCCGCACCGTTCGTGCCGCCCACGCCGGTCCAATCGTCCCATTCCTCGTCGATGTCCGCCTGCTTGGCCTTCTTCCTGCGGCGACGAACCAGCACCACCGTCACGACCGCCGCGGCAAGCACGACCACCGCAACCACGGCCCACACCCAGCCGGGTATCCCCTGCTGGTCGACGGTGTTGTCGTCGGGCATGACCGTGCCGTCGTCCGGCATCGCGGGTTCGGCGTCGGCGGCCGTGATCGTGACCGGGAATTCCTTGGTCTGCGTCTTGCCGTCCGAATCCTCGTAGGTGACGCGCAGCTTGGCGTTGATGTCGCCGGCCTGCGTGGGCGTGAACGCGAAGCCGATCGAGCCGGTCGAACCGGAGGTCACGTTGCCCACGTACTGCTTGGCGTTCGTGACCTGCAGACCGTCGCCTTCGATGCTGGCCTCGACGTTGGCGATGTCGCCCTTGCCCTTGTTCACGTAGTTCATGGTGATGGTCGTCTCGGAGCCGACCGTCGCCGCCTCGGGCAGGACCGGATCGTTCAATTCGAAACGGTCGGGCTGCGAAATCGGCACGGAGATCTTGATGTCGGACGAGTTGGAGCTGCGCGCGCCGCCGTCCACGTATTCGTATTTGAAGCTGACGGTGATGCCCTGCGCTCCGGAGGCCGCGTTGGCGACGGCCTGCATCGGCAGACTCTGCGTCATCGCGTAGCCCGCGCCGAGTTTGTCGAAGTAGAACGTGTTGGTGCCGCCGGCGATCGCGAAGCTTTCGCCGCCGTCCACGGTGACGACCATGTTGTCGACCGCGACCTTGCCCATGTTCTGGAACGTGAACGTGAGGTTGAAGTCGCTGCCGGCCGAGACGGTGCCGTCGCCGTAGTTGAAATTGGTGATGATGATGTTCGGGACCGGTCCGGCGACGGCCTGGGTCGTCGATCCGCCGTTGCCGTTCGTGTCGGAGTCGGTGCCGGAACCGTTCGCACCGGAGCCGTCCACGGCATGATTGACGCTGCCGGAACCGTTCGCGGTGCCGTTGTCGGCCGAACTGTCGGTCAGCGAGTCACCGGTTGCGGTCGAATCCGTGCCGGCTGCGCTGTTGCTGGACGTGCCGCTGCCGGCCGTCGTGTCGGCCGTCGCCGTGGCGAACGCGGCGGGAGTCGCACAGGCCAACAGCATCGCGGGGCCAGCCAACATCGCGACGGCGGCCGCAATCAGTCCATGCTTCTTCTCTCGTGTGGTCATGGGTTCCCTTTCCTTTTGTCTGACAGATAACGTGTCATTCCGATCGTGCGCAGCGAGTCGAGCGATCTCGTGCTCCGGACCGGTACGTTGCGAACGATCCGACTCGTATTTCGTGAGCGCTCGCCCTGACGTGATTCGCGTTCAGTGCGTCAGCCGGTCGCTGATGATCCGGCCGTCGAGCAGCGTGACGATACGGTCCGCGTACTGCGCCATGTTGTCGTCGTGCGTGACGAGCACGATCGTCTGGTTGAAGTCGCGCGCGAACGAGACGATCATCTCCATCACGTCGACTTTCGTACGTGAGTCGAGGTTGCCGGTCGGCTCGTCGGCGAACACGACCTCGGGCCGGGCGACGAACGCGCGCGCGATGCCGACGCGCTGCTGCTGACCGCCGGACATCTGCGTCGGATAGTGGGTCATGCGTTTGCCCAGGCCTACCCGTTTGAGGATGCCTCTGGCGATCCGTTCACGCTTGTCTTTGGGCATGCCGCGGAACATGAGCGGCATCGCCACGTTTTCGATCGCGTTGAGATTCGGCAGCAGATTGTACGACTGGAAGACGAAGCCGAGATGCTTCTGCCGGAAGGCGGCCAGTTCGCGTTCGTCGAGCTGGGAGACGACCACGCCGCCGATGCGCACACCGCCGCGGGTCGGCTTCTCCATGCCGGCAAGCTGGTTGAGCAGCGTGGATTTGCCGGAGCCGGACTCGCCGTAGATGCAGCAGATCTGACCGCGCGGAATGGCGAGATTGATGCGTTCGAGGGCGACGACCGTCTCGTCGACGACCGGATACTCCTTGCGCAGGTTCTTGACCTCGATCATCGGACGGGACTGTTTGGCTTGCGAGGCCTCTTCCCCGGCCGGTTTCGCGCGCATTCCACCTTCGAATATCGTCATTGACATGTCCCTTCCTGATCATACCGACTCGGGGTGTACGGCTCTCTATCCTCTCATAGCAGTCTGGACCACGGCAATACCGCCGGCAATCCATCTCAAGGATGATTGGCCGGCTTGAAACTGTCCGGTTATAGGGGGTAGAGTCATGGGGTACATCAGTGCCGATGGCAAACGCCGACGGATAGCCGCCGGCAAGATATGAAGGCAAGGGAAGAAAGGCAGCAGATATGTCCGCCAAAACAAACAGCATGATGATCGCCGCAACTGTGGCGGCCGCAACGTTGGCCGCACCGCAGGTCGCTCTGGCCAACGATACGGCTGTGGTGCCGGATCAGACCGTAGGAACGGAACGCAACGACGTGCAGTCCGTGCCCGATACCAAACCGGCTCCCGATTCGGCCGCCAAACCGACGAGCGTGACCGAGGCGCAGGCCAAAGCCGATGCGGCGGATGCGGCGCTCAAGGCCGCTCAAGGCAAGTTGGATGAGGCGACGAGTGCGCAGAAGACGGCTTCTGATGCGGCGGATGCGGCGCAGAAGTCGGTCGATCAGGCCGAGGCGGCGGTGAAGACCGCAGAGCAGGACGTGGCCGACGCGGAAGTCGCGATCGCCGAGGCGAAGAACGCGGCTGACGAGGCTCAGGCCAAGATCGATGCGGCTGGCGAGACGATCGCAGATGCCACTGCCGCGAAGGAGGCAGCGGAGACGGACAAGGCCGATGCGGAGGCCACGCTCAAGGACGCGCAGTCCGATAAGAACACCGCCGACGAAGCCGCTGCGGACGCGCAGACGAAGATCGATGCGGCGGATGCGACCATCGCCAAGGCTCAGGCTACGGCAAAGGATGCGGCCGCGAGCAAGGCTGCAGCGCAGACCTCCAAGGAGAATGCGGAGAAGGCTGCGAAGCAGGCCGTTGCTGATAAGGCGGCGGCCGAAGCGGATAAGACTGTCGCCGAGGTAGCTCTGAAGACCGCAAAGGAGGCCAAGACCGCAGCCGATGAGGCGGTGACTGCCGCCAAGGCGAAGCTGGCGGATACGAAGAAGGCTGAAGCCAACGCCAAGGATGCGAAGGACAAGGCCGACCAGCTCGTCAAGGATCTGGAGAACGACACGCTGGACCTGACCAAGCTGGAGCAGGCGTTGAACGATGCCAAGGCCGCACAGGCCACGGCCGACGCGGCGCTCAAGGCCGCGAAGGACGCGAAGGACGCGGCCGATCAGAAGGTCACCGCAGATGAGGCCGATCTGGCCGCCAAGCAGCAGGCCGCAAAGGACGCGCAGGCCAAGGCGGACGCGGCGAAGACCGCCGCCGACGAGGCGACGACGAAGCTGAGCCAGGGCGCGATCGCGTACTTCAAGGACAAGGGTCAGGATGACGCGTACAAGGTGCTGACCGATAAGAGCGTGACCAAGTATCTCGACTATGTGCATAACGGCGCGGACGGAGACGCCACCACGCTGGACAACATGATCGCGGCGATCAAGGGCATTCAGAAGGCGAATAGCCTACGCATTAGCGAGAACAAGACCGCATTGCAAGTGTCGGACACTCTCATGGCGATCGGTATGGCCGACACGGACTACGCGAATGGGAACATCGGGCATCCGCAGCAGTTCAAGACCGGAGAGAACCTGGCATGGGGCTTCGCGAGCACTGATCCATTCAATGGTTGGTACACAGAGGAAAAGGCCAACTACGAAGCTCTGCAACGCGGAGAATGGTCAGAAGGCGACCCTACTGCTACGGGCTGCCCGTATCCGTCAAATTTCGGCACAAGCTTAGTATGTCAGACTGGACACTATCTCAACATCATCGATGATGGATGGACTATCACTGGATTTGGAGTGAGCCAGACCGGCACACTATATCCTAACGTCTGGGGACAGGAATTCCTGTGGAATAACGGTACTGTAGGCGTTACTGGAGGTGCTCTTCTGGGCACTGGCCGAATCATGAGCGCGGAAGATTACCTCGCCGACCTCACCGCCTACAAGTCCTCACTGGAGAACGCCGATCAGACGTACAAGGACGCGCAGGCCGCAGCCGATGCCGCAGCCGCAGCCGTGAAGACCGCGTCCGATCAGCTTGCCGCCGACAAGACGGCCGCGCAGCAGGCCGTGGATGCGGTGACCGTCGCGCAGAAGACGGCCGACGACAAGGCCGCAGCCGTTGCGGCCGCGCAGAAGGCGTACGACGATGCGGTTGCCGCGCAGGGCGATAAGGCCGAGGCCTTGAAGAAGGCCAAGGCCGATCAGGCCGAGAAAACGGCTGCTTATGTTGCCGCGCAGAAGGCCACTGCCGCCGCGCAAAAGGCACTGGACGAGGCGACTGCCTCGGCCGCCGACGCACAGGCTGCCGTGGATACAGCGAAGGGCAAGGTCACGGCCGCCGATCAGGCGATCGCGAAGTCCGAGCAGGATGCCAAGGACGCGGCAGCCACGAAGGCCGCCGCCGAAGCGCAGATCGCCAAGGCTGACGCGGATGCCGCCGCAGCAGCCAAGGACATCGAAACCGCACAGGTCGCCAAGACCGCAGCCGAGGCTGATAAGGAGAAGGCCGTGGCGGCCGCTGATGCCGCGCAGAAGACCGTCGACGAGCTGAACAAGAAGATCGCCGACGCGGATGCCGCCATCGCCGCAGCCCAGAAGACCATCGATCAGGCCTCCGCCGCCAAGAAGACCGCGCAATCCGAGCTGGCTGATGCGAACGCGACGATCGCCAAGTATCAGAACGCTCCGGCCGATCTCGAAGCCGCGAACAAGGCTTTTGATGCGGCCAAGGCCACGTTGGCCACCGCCGCCAAGGCAAAGGACGAGGCGGATGCCGCATACGAGGCCGCCAAGAGCGACTACGATGCAAAGCTGGCCGATAAGGAAGCCGCAGACGCCGAGCTTGAAGCCGTCAGGAAGGCCGAAGCCGAGGCACAGAAGAAGGCCGAGGAGGAAGCTAAGAAGAAGCAGGAGGCCGAAGAGGCGGCAAAGAAGGCGGAAGCCGAAAAGAAGGCCGCGGAAGAGGCCAAGAAGAAGGCCGAAGCCGCCGCCAAGAAGGAAGCCGAGGCCAAGAAGCAGACGTCTTCTCAGACCAACCAGTCCGGCAAGACTCTGTCGAACACCGGCGTGGAATCCGCCACCGTGACCACGCTGGCCGCGATCCTCGCCGTATCCGGCACCGGCTGCGTGCTTATGCGCAAGCGCTACGCCCGCCACGCCGCCGGCTGGGTGTCCACCGAGGAGTGATCTCACCCGTGATGGGTGCTCTCTCATTCCAGAGAGCACCCATCACCTATCGCATATAGATTGTGGCTCCAGCCAGCAACGAAGCAAATTCATTCATGTTGACTCATGTTGACTGGAACTCGATACAGCAAAGCCCTTGGAAACCTGAAAGGCCAGTGTTTCCAAGGGCTTTCTCGTGACCCCGGCCGGGCTCGAACCGGCGACCCTGAGATTAGAAGTCACATGCTCTATCCAGCTGAGCTACGGGGCCAAACGAAGGGTAGTATACCAGCATGCCGGTACGTGGCCCGCTGCGATCCGTCGGCCAGTAACCCATCGTCTCCCTTGGCTTTGAACGAGAAGAGGGCTGGCGTCTTGCGATACCAGCCCTCAACATCCATAACAGGGGCAGTCAGCACCCCAAGTGGCGTCTGCGACCGCTCGGCGAAAGTCTATGTTGGCCACCATAAATTGTTTGCCTCGCGGGTGAAACGGCTTCAGCCACCACAACGATTATACGGACCCGAACGCCTCTCGCGCAAGTGAGTGACATCCCGTAGGATGGTCACAGCTTCCCCTTTGCGCCAAGTGAAACGGGCGCATGAGGAAGCGGCGGCGCGAGCCGTCCCATAACAACACAGTCAGAAAGGGATTCCTCATGGTATCCAACAAGAAGGAGCCATGCGATGGTTCCAGAATGTTCCCGACGATCGCGGCGGCGTCCACCGTCGCTCTGGCCGGGCAGATCTCGCCGACGATGGCATGGGTGACCTACGTGGCCATCCTCGCCTACGCGGCGGCCATCGACTGGCGAAACAACAGGAAGTAACCTGAGCTGAGCGCCTTCCCGGGGTCCGCGGCTGATGCCATGGACCCTTTCTTCACTCTTCGGTAATTAAGCTGGAGACAGCCGGGCCAGTCAACATTCAGTCAACATGAAAGACCTGGAATACCATTTCGTACTGAATGCATCATATTCCGTCGTATGTGATAGTCCTTGGAATTCCAACGATTCCTGACCTCTTGAGAAGCGCCGTTTCATCCCAATGAAGAACGGGCCATGACTCAGGGTCGCCGGTTCGAGCCCGGCCGGGGTCACGAGAAAGCCCTTGGAAACACTGGCCTTTCAGGTTTCCAAGGGCTTTGCCGTATCGGTTTCCAGTCAACATTAGGGCCTATAACCTACCGCGGTGATCACGGGGATCATCCACTTGGAGTGACGCCGCTCTGCCGGCGTCGGCTCACTGACTGGCACATGCGTAAAGAGTTCTGCGCCATTGCCGCATTCTCCAGTATTGCATTCCGCTCCCCTAGCGGCTTCTTGCTACTTGATTCTCAGTGGAAGCACCGCACCTGTCCACGGTTGACGCGTCCGGTTTCGCACTGGAGAAGACGCTGCAGGCAATCACGCACATGCGCCGCATGGTCTTTCGGATGTCGAACCGGCGGCATCCGAAAGACCATGCCGATCGCAACATCACTTGGCGTCGTTCTGGTGATGGTACTGGAACGCAAGCTCCGCAAGGTGCACGCCATGAGTGAGGAACTCGTGCGTGCGGCACACGTAGTCGTGCTCACGGCCGATCTTGGCGATGTAGCCGTTGATGTAGTCGACCTCAGTCTTGCGGCCGCGGCTCATGTCTTGGTACATCGACGGATAGTGCAAGGGGTTGCCGGTGCGGCTCACGTAGTCGACCGATTCGAGTTCCTCGGCGCGCGTGTTGATGAGCTTGATGCCGGCGCGCTCGCACGCGTCGTATGCCTCGTTGATCAGCTGCATGGCCATGTCGCGGGCGCCCGGGTAGCTGATGAACTGGCCCATCGTGATCTGGTACATGGTGCACAGCGTGTTCACGACGGAGTTGAACACGATCTTGGCCATGCACATGCCCTTGAAGTCGTCGGAGATCTCCGGGTTGAGGTTGGCCTTCTGGAAGTCCGCGAAGATCGCCTTCTCGATGTCGGTGACCTCGTTGGTCATGGCGCACATGTGCATGGTGCCGGCGCCGGACTTGCCGATGAAGTCCACGTCGCCCGGGCCGTTCAACACGGTCGCGACGAGCGCGGTTCCGCCGTAGATGCGATCCTCGCTGAAATACTGGGCGATCTTCTCGAAATGGCCCCAGCCGTTCATCGCGCTGAACGCGACCTGGTGGTCCTTGAACAGGTGGGCGCAGCGCCCCAGCATCTCCTCAAGCTGCATCTGCTTCATGAAGATGATCCACACGTCCGGGTCGCCATCGTATTCCTCCGGCGTGTACAGGTTGATCGGGATGAGACGGCGGTTTTCGTGGTCGCGGCTGACGTACACGCCGCCCTGTTCGCGGATCTTGTCGATGTGCGGCGTCCACGCGTCGATGAAGTCGACGTGCGCGTCCGTGTGTTCCTGCAGCAGGATGCCGTAGCGCAGGCCCATCGCGCCCGCGCCGATTACCGTATAACGCATAGTTGTTCCTTGCGATTGATTCGTTGCGTTCGATTTGGCCACCGGCATGCTCGCAAGGACGTTGTGTTGCATCGTCTCGCCGAACCCGGTGTTACCACATGTTCCGTTCGTCGCCCATTGATGATGGTTCGGCGAGCGCCGTCGCGGCCCGTGCGCCATGGTCTTGTGAACCGTTGCATGACGTGTTCCGCGGCTTTTTTCGCGAGCTATCATAGCATCGCGCGTCAACAACATACGGATGACCGCACATTCAGCCGCATCCAATAGTCATCGAAGAAACCACGCCAGAACCATATCTGCGAGTTGTAGGGCCTCGCTTTAGGAGAACGGCCGATGGCGATTACACCAATGCTATACGAAATCGTTGAAATTCCGCCATTCGTTCACGTCTCCCAACGCCCGGCGAATAACCGCAGCAGACCAGTTAGACCGAACAAGGCCCTACAACTCGCAAATACAGGCCGCGAGATGCGTCGATGGGCCGCAACGCAATCCCTCGCCCCGCCAACAGAACTGGTATAACGGGGACATGAGCGATTCCGACACGATACATCAGACAGTCGAGCGTCTGCACGCAACATTCCGCAACGGCGTGACGCGACCGTTGCGGTGGCGACGGGCGCAGTTGGATGCGATGGAGCGGATGTTGCGAGAGCAGGGTGTGCGGCTGGCACGTGCGGTACATGACGATTTCGGCAAGCCCGTGACCGAAACGATGCTCATGGAGATCAATCTGGTGTTGGAGGAGATTCGGTTCGCGCGTCCCCGTCTGGCTCGTTGGGCGGCCCGCAAGCCGAAGCCGATGCACTGGCTGTTGCAGCCGGCGGCCGGTTGGACGGTGGCGGAGCCGAAGGGCGTGGCGTTGGTGATCTCACCGTGGAATTATCCGATTCTGCTGTCGTTGGAGCCGATGGTCGATGCGATCGCGGCCGGTGACTGCGTGTGTCTGAAGCCGTCGGAACTCTCACCGAAGACGAGTCGCGTGCTGGCGACGTTGATCGACCGGTATCTTGACCGTCGCGCGTTCGCCGTGGTGCAAGGTGGCGCACGGGAGACCGGCGAGCTGCTCAGGCAGCCGTTCGACCATATTTTCTATACGGGCGGCGGTCGGGTCGGCCGGATCGTGATGGAGGCCGCGGCGAGGCAGCTGACACCGGTCACGTTGGAACTGGGCGGCAAGTCGCCGGTGTTCGTGGACGGCACAGCCGACCTGGATACGGCCGCGCAGCGCATCGCGTGGGGCCGGTTCGTCAACGCCGGACAGACGTGCGTCGCGCCCGATTACGTGTTGGCGACGCCGGATATCGCCAATGACCTTGCGCAGCGTATCGCAAAGGCGGCATATCGGATGTTCGGCATGACCGGCGGACGGCGTGATGTCGTCATGTCCGGCAGCGTCCCAAGCACAGGCATCGATCGGAATGGCCGGAGGCAAACGCCCATCACATCAGGCAGCATCGCAACAGAAAACGGTCGTCAACCGGATGATCGCAACGGCCATGACGGCATGCACAAGACACACGAATGGTCGTCGAGCTATGCACAGATCATCAACGAGCGGCATTACGACCGGCTGATGTCGCTCATGCCGAACCCGGCTGCCCCTTCCTCCGCCGCTCATATCGTCTGTGGCGGGTACGGCGACCGGGCGAGCCGTCATATCGCGCCGACCGTGCTCACGCATGTCTCGCCGGATGCACCGGTGATGCAGGAGGAGATCTTCGGCCCGATCCTGCCGATTCTGGAGGTCGCGGACACGGCCTCGGCGGTCGCGTTCATCAATGCGAGGCCGAAACCGTTGGCCTGCTACGTGTTCTCGCACCGTGCCTGTGTACGCCGGCTGTTCGAGCGTGAGACGAGTTCGGGCGCGCTCGGCTTCAACCTGCCGCTTGGGCATTTGATGTCCAGCCGGCTCCCGTTCGGCGGCGTCGGCGCGTCGGGCATGGGCGCATACCACGGCCATGCCGGTTTCCTCGAATTCAGTCACATCAAGACCGTCGTCGCCAAGCCAACGCTCCCCGACACGCTCGCCACCATCTATCCGCCCTACACCAAGCGCAAGAGCACTCTCATCTCCATGCTGCTCCGCTGAACAGTCCAAACCGTGATATTCGAGTGACTTTCTCGGCATAATCGCCAGAACATCACGCAACAGTCCCCTGAGCGTGATATTTGGGCTATTAACGGCAAGACACTCGCAACAATGTCACGGAAATCAGGCATCTTAGCGTGATGTTTTGGATAGTACCGGCGAAGTTCTCGCACGAATATCACGCTTACATCATGAATCCAAGTGGCTTTGGGAGAGTGTCCGGAATACCACGCAACCCGAAAACGGACCTATTGCCGGTCGATCCAGCCGTCTATGTCGAAGACCTTGCCGAGTTCGGCTTTGATCTTCTCGGCGGACTGTTCGTCGGAGGCCGGCGCGATGTAGACGCCTCGGTCTTGGTCACTGTTGACCTCGATCAGCAGCAAGGTCCGGTCGGCCGACAGCAGGCCGCTCACCTGCGTCATGTCGGGACCGGAGTCGGTGTAGTCGACCCAGAACCCGCTGAAATACGAGACCGTGTCCTTGGTGCCGGGCTGGGTCGCGTCCGTGATGTGCCACAACGAACGGTCGAGGTCATGGTCGATCACCGTCTCCCCGCCTCCGGCCGGCCTGATGGTGACGTGTCCGGCCAGGCGATCCTTCCGAAACAGATAGTGCAGCCGGGTCGCGTCCAGCGATATCGTGTACGAGGTATCGGAGCCGGCGTTCTTGTCGGCCCGGTACGCGTCGCCGTCGATGCGGATGCGTTGCGGCCACGGCACGTAATACAGCAGCAGTCCGACGGAGATCAGCGCGCCGACCGTGCCGGCGACGATATGCGCGATGCGTTCGCGGCGCTTCTTCTGCGGTGTCTTTTCCATGGCGATGCTCCTTCGCGACAGACCGGAACACCCGTGTTCCATAGTGCATTCATGATAGTTCCGCGACGATCAGGCCACGCCCGGAAGCATCATACGAATGGCCACCCTCCCACCGGCATCATCGCCCAAACACCACGCCAACCGCATCGTTTCCGTGACATTCGTGCGAGTACCGGCGAAATCATCGCGACAACATCACGCAAACGGACAGTTTCCCGTGACATTCGTGCGACTAACGGCGGGGCACTCGCGACAATGTCACGGCTCGATGATCCAGGAAAGCCCGACGAGCACGATGAGGAACAGCACGTTGACAGCCGAGTAAACGGCCAGATACCGGCCCTTCTGGTGCGGGTATTTGCGCACGACGTTCTTGTAGCCGATGAGCGAGGCCATGGAGGCGATGAGCGTGCCCATGCCGCCGAGGTTCGTGCCGATGATGAGCGGGCGCCACTGTTCGGTGAAGCCGGACAGCAGCAGCGTGGTCGGCACGTTGCTGATGAGCTGGCTGGAGCCGACCGCGACCTCGAGCGGGCGGATGTTGACGAGCGAGGCGGCCAGTTCGTAGAATTCCGGCACACGCTTCATATTGCCGATGAAGATGAAGAACATGGTGAACGTGAGCGGCAGACCCCAGTCGACGTTCTTGAAGACCTTGCGGTCGCATACGAGGAACGCGGCGAACACGATCACGCACATGGCCCACAGCGGGATGAAGTCGCTCACCGCGAGCAGACAGACGACGAACAGCAGCGTGTAGACGACGGTGCGCCAGCCGCCGTAGCCCGCGCCGTAGCCGGTGATGCGGATCTCGTCGGGCTGGTGGCCTTCGCTCGACGGGGCGAGCACGCCCTGTTCGATGCCGGCGCCGTCGAGCGAACGGAATTCCGAAACGGGCTTCTTGCCGAACACGATGCACGAGATGATGACGAGCATCACCGCGGCGGTGGCCGAATACGGCGCCATGATGCCGATCATCTCCATCGCGGGCATGCCGGTGAGCGCTTTTAAGTACAGGTTGTGCGCGTTGCCGATCGGCGTGAGCATGCTGCCCACGTTCGCGCCGATGGTCATGAGCGTGCCGACGAGCACGGCGTACTCCTCCATGTCGGCCATGATGAGCACGGAGATCGCGAACGGGATGAACGTGACGAGCGCCACGTCGTTGGTGATGAGCATCGCCGAGAAGAACGTGAGCGAGATGAGCGTGATCACCAGGCCTCGCGCGGTGCCGACGTGGTGCAGCAGCCGCGAGCCGATGATGCGGAACACGCCGATGCGTTGGAAGCCGCACACCACGAGCATGAGGCACACCAGCTGGCTGATCGTGCTCATGTGCACGTAATCCTTGTAGTCGGCGTCCGGCGGAACGATGAAGCAGGAGATGATCGCGAGCACCGTGGCGACGATCAGGATCGTTTCGCTTTTGAGCAGCTCGATGGCCCAGCGACGCATTGTTCCTCCGAAGTTCACCGTTCGTTAACTTCAGCGATTTTATCGAAGCGCCGGCCCAAGTACGTAGTTTCGCCGTGTTGTTTTCCGACCGATTCCAACGAAAACAACCGCTCAGCCTTACGGCCCCTAGTTCTGCGGTTCCGACCGCCCCCAAGTTTTTCGCCGGTCGGAACCGCTTAGGAAAGCCGCACCAGCGTGATGCTGTACGGCGGCAGGGCGAGCGCGACGCGCACCGGTCCGCTCGCGTCCGCCGGCAGCACCGAGTCACGCACCGACCGGCTGACGCAGTCATGCCCGGAGCCGGCATAGTCGATCGTGTTGCGTTCGTGCGGGTCCGCGGCTAGCGTTTCGACGTGCAGCGAGCGCAACGTCCCGGCATCGACGCCCGTCACCGGCATGGTGACGTTCAGGGTCAGCGAGATGCGCCGCTCCCCTGTGTTGACGAGTTTGATGAACCGTTGCGCACGATTGCCGGAGCGATCGTTGTCACCGGTTTGCATTTCCGCGAAAGCGGGATCGACGGCAGGATCGATATCGGGATCGTCGCCGGTCGCGCAGAAGAACAGATCGTCTGCGTCCTCGTCGCTGTGACAGCCGCAGATCATCGGACCGTAGTTCGTGGAGAACAGCCGTTCCGCCTCGTAGTTGACGCTCGGCTGGACGTGCGCGGGGTTGAATTCGATGAGGTTCTGCTCCCAGCCGTGGCCGGTGACGTGCGAGAGCAGCGGTGCGTACGATGTCATTTTGACGATGTCGCTGTTACGTTCGCATCCGGTGAGGAACGCGGCTTCGGCGAGCGCCGAACGCCATTGGCTGGCATGGTCGTAGTCCTGCGGCTGGGCGGCGAAGTAGCCGTTGGCCGAGTATTCGCCGAAGTACACGCCGGTGCCGTCGCGCCGGTAGTCGTCGAAGCGGCGGGCTTGGGAGATGAACCATTCCGGCGAGTGGTACGCGTGTTCGTCCACGAGGATGGACGGCGAGCCGAAACCGGGTTCGTCGCCGTCACTGCCGGCATTGGCCGGCGTCGCCTCCACGCCGGGTACCTGACCGGCCGCGACCTCGTGCGCATGGTTCCATGTGCGGCGCATCGGCAGCCGGAACGGGAACAGGCCGGCGCTCATCACGCACAGCATGTGCGGGTCCTTGGCGTGGATGGCACGGCTGATCGCATCGAATTTCTCGACGTAGTCCGTGCCGAAGTTCTCGTTGCCCACGCCGATCATGTCGAGTCCGAACGGTTCGGGATGGCCCATGTCGCGTCGCACGGCGGCCCAAACGCTGTCGGCGGGATCGCCGTTGGCGAAGTCGATGAGGTCGAGATAGTCCTGCACGACGACGCTGCGGAACCAGTCGGAGTCGGTGTCGACATGCTTGGGATCGCGGTACGGCGACTGGCAGGTGATGCCGGCGAACAGTGTCGGCAGAGGCTTGGCGCCGAGATCCTCGCACAGGCAGAAGTATTCGTAGAAGCCGAGCTGGTAGCTTTGCGAGTATGTGGAGCCGTCGGGCGTTTTGAACGCCCACATGTTGGCCTGTTGGCGCCGGGCGGGCAAGGCACCGACCGTATCCTTCCACCGGTATTCGTTGCCCGGGGTCACGCCTTCGACGATGCACCCGCCGGGAAAGCGCACGAACGAGGGGCGCAATGCGGCGATCGACTCGACCAGATCGCGCCGCAGCCGGCCGTACCGCCATTTCGGATCGCCCGCACCCCAATAATCGGCGTCCATCAGCGAAACAAGATCAAGATCGAACGCGGACCCCGCCTTACCGATCACGTCGATGTGCAGTTTGCCGTACCCGGAATCGAGTCCGGCCAGCCGGTGGCGTACCTGAATCCAACCATCGCGCAGCGGCTCGCCGGCGAACCGGTCGATGTCGAACCGCACGTCGTCGGTGAGCGGATGCCCGTCGGCTCCGAGCACGACGACGTGCAGCGAGATCGGGGCATCGGCCGCGTTACTGTCGGCAGACCGAACGCAGGCGGAGAAATCGTATGCGTGCCCGGACTCGATCGACATCGCGCAGAAGTCCGCATAGTCGCCGTCGCCGTTGTATCCGAGGTTTTCGATCGATGCCGCGGAGCCGCCATCGGCCGGCGCGTCACCGGACGCGGCGTCCGTCGCTATCGTCAGCCGCGCGTATCGGCTGTTGCGGTGGATCGGCGGGGCCGGGCAGTCGGTCGCGACCCGCTGCCCGTGCTCGCCGCGGATCTCGGTGCCGCAGCTGGTCGCGGTCAGCCCGGCGAACCGCCAGTTGCGCAGCGGGTCGGCCTCGGTGCGCCACCGGTCGGCGCCTTTGAGCCGCAACGATTCGTGACGCAGGTACACACCGTCGAAACTGTAGTTGTCGACCATGTTCGCGTTCAGACCGCCGTCCGCGCCGTGGTTGATGTCCTCGAAGAAGACGCCGTAGAGCCGTTCGCTGGCCGGATGCGTCGGCGCGCCCACCGTTATCGTCACCATGCGCTCCATTATCGCGCGACCGTACGCCATCGCCGCTGCCGATTCCACTCCGGAACGAGCGCGCATACCGACACAGCGGAAACTGAAGTGTTCAATGCGTGTTCACCGTGCCGTTAACTTTCCACGAGCGTGAATACACTCGCGTCGCATATGCTGAGACACGAATCAGATCAAGGCTTGAAGGAGATGCTCATGCAGTCTTCGGTCGGTATCCGCGAACGCATCGACCATGTGTATCCGTCGCTGCGTCCAGCGGAACGGGCGGTGGCACAGTATGTTCGCGATCATATCGCCGAAGCCGCGGAGCTGACCGTCGGCCAGCTTGCGCAGGTGACCCGAGTCAGCCAGCCGACGGTGATCCGGTTCTCCCGCAAGCTCGGATTCGGCGGCTACCGCGAACTGCGGTATGTGCTGCGCCACCCGGAGGCCGAACGCCGCGTGACCTTCGACCCGCTGGAGGGATTCGACCTCAACCCGTGGGATGATCTGGATTCGGTGCCGCTCAAGGCCGTCAGCAGCGCGAAAACGCTGTTGGACGATCTGGCGTCGGCACTGGATCAGTCGGCGTTCCGCAAGGCGGTGTCGCTGATCTCCGAAGCCTCGCTGATCGACATCTACGGCGTGGAGAACTCGCTGGTTCCGGCCACCGATCTGTTCACCAAGCTCGGCTATCTCGGCCTGAAGGCGAGGCTGAACACCGACGCCTATATGCAGCAGATCGGCGCCGGGCATCTCGAATCGACGGACATCGCGATCGCGTTCTCGTATTCCGGCTCGTCGTCGGACACGGTGAAGGCGCTGCGGCTGGCGAAATCGCAGGGCGCGCATACGATCGCGGTCACCAACGCATCCGGCACTCCCCTGGCCAGCTGGGCGGACGTGTGCCTGTATGCGGGCCGCGGCGAGCATACGATCTACGGCAACGCGATCTTCTCGCGCGTGGCGCACACGGCGATCGTCGACATGCTGTATATGGGCGTGATACTGAGCGATTACGGCCGGTTCTCCACCGAACTGGACCGGTCCGGCAAGATCATCGCGGATCGCGCATACCACGACTGAGACCGCATCTTTATCACGCCTTACCTTGCAGGGCGACGCTGCGTCGCGGTTTGTTTCCGACGTGTCCGCCGTCCATAACGAGTCCCCTCTATTCGCAAAACTACGAAACTACAGCGTCGTGGCGTAGTTTTACTCATTGTTCACCATTCTTTTATTGAGCTTTCCCCTCAACTGGCCTTGCACGGCCGATTCGTGCCCGACTATGGAAACTGCGGCATGAAGTTCGGTCGCACATAACTGAATACCGAACGGGGATGCAGGCATTCGGCCGGCATCGATAGCGCGCAGGCCGCCACGAGCAGTCTGCCGGAAGGCAAGTTGAGAAATATGCTCGAACTGAACAACATCACCAAAAGCTTCGGGGACACCCACGTCCTCAACGGCATCAGCCTGACGCTGGGCGACGGCCAGATCATGTCGATCCTCGGCCCCTCCGGCGGCGGCAAGACCACGCTGCTCAACATCATCCTCGGCATCACCGATCCGACCAGTGGCCAGATCATCTACAACGGCGAGGACCTGACCCAGGTGCCGATGGAGAAGCGCGGGTTCAACATCGTGTTCCAGGACTACGCGCTGTTCCCGAACCTCACCGCCTACGAGAACATCACGTACGGTCTGCGCAACAACCCTGGCATCTCATCCGAGGAGGAGATCAAGGAGCTGATCTCGCTGCTCGGACTCGAGGAGCATCTGAACAAGCGCATCGACGAACTGTCGGGCGGTCAGAAGCAGCGCGTCGCGCTCGCCCGCACGCTGGTGATGAAGCCGAAGCTGCTGCTGCTCGACGAGCCGCTGTCCGCATTGGACGGCGTGATCAAGGAATCGATCAAGGCGAAGATTAAGCAGATCGTCGAACAGTACAAGCTCACGACGATCATG
Source organism: Bifidobacterium sp. LH_230 (assembly GCF_056357555.1). Classification (NCBI taxonomy): domain Bacteria; kingdom Bacillati; phylum Actinomycetota; class Actinomycetes; order Bifidobacteriales; family Bifidobacteriaceae; genus Bifidobacterium; species Bifidobacterium sp. LH_230. The sequence continues at coordinate 102,448 of NZ_JBKEWJ010000002.1, read as the reverse complement.
GTCACGCACGACCCGGAGGAGGCGTGCACGATGAGCGACCGCGTGCTCATCATCAACCACGGCAAGATCGCGCAGTACGACACGCCGGAGAACATCATCGAGCATCCCGCGTCCGACTTCGTGCGCAAGTTCATCCTGCACCAGCTCGAGGTCAAGCGCAACAACATCTACACGCTGTTCAACGAGGGCGACTCGCACGCGCAAGCCGAGCAGCCCGCCGCCGCGGCTTCCACCGAGACACGTGCGCAGGAGGCCTGACATGTCCGCCGAATCGATCCAGGCGGCCAACCAGCTGCCCAACATCCGCCCCGAAATCGTCAACTACGAACGCCGTCCGCGCGCCCCGAAGCAGACCGAACTATGGACGCTGCTGGTCATCGTGGCCGTCGCGTTCGCCGCGTTCCTCGTCGTGCCGATGGTGCTCGTCATCGTCAAGTCGTTCACCACGGCGGACGGTTCCGCGACGCTCGCCAACTACGCGGCCGTGCTCTCCCGCCCCGAATTCACGCGTTCGATCACCAACTCGCTCGCCGTCTCGTCCGTCTCCGCGCTCGTGGCCGTGCTGCTCGCGTTCCTGCTCGCGTACACGATCAACTGCACGAACGTGCCGGCCGGGTTCAAGAAGGCGGTCGGGCTGCTTGCCCAGCTGCCGATGCTGCTGCCGACCATCACGTACGGCTTCGCGATCATCTACTCGTTCGGCAAGCAGGGCCTGATCACCCGGCTGCTCGGCGGCCACCAGCTGTTCGACATCTACGGGTTCAACGGCCTGCTGCTCGGCTATGTGATCTACACGCTGCCGACCTGCTTCCTGCTGATCAACAACAGCTTCCAGTTCGTCGACAAGAAGTTCATCATCGTCTCGCACATCATGGGCGACAAGCCCCTGACCACGTTCCTCAACACGGTGCTGCGCCCGCTGATCGGCACGATGGCCGTCGCGTTCATCCAGTCGTTCTTCCTCGCGTTCACCGACTACGGCATCCCGACGTCGGTCGGCGGCGAATACGACGTGCTCGCGATGACGCTGTTCAACCAGATGCTCGGCTCCATCCCGAACTTCAACCGTGGCGCCGTGATCGCAGTGTTCATGCTCATCCCGTCGATCATCTCGATCATCCTCATGACCGTGCTCGAACGCTTCGCGATCCGCTACAAGCAGATCAGTCAGGTCGACCTGCCGAAGGGGCCGCGCCGCGACTGGGCGTGCGGCATCGCCTCCGTGGTGGTTTTGGTGTGCACCCTGTCGGTGTTCGCGGTGATCCTGCTCATCCCGTTCGTCTCCGAATGGCCGTTCAACACGGCGCCGACGTTCGCGCACATCGCGAACATGTTCACCGATCCGGAGAGCTCACGCAGGTGTTCACGAACTCGCTGTACGTGGCCGTGATGACCGCGATCATCGGCTGCCTGTTCGCATACGCGGCCGGTCTGGTCACGTCGCGCTCCAAGCTGCCGAACTGGGCGAAGCGTTCGGTCGACGCGATCTCGGCGATCATCAACACCGTGCCTGGCATGGTGCTCGGCATCGCGTTCCTGTTCGCGTTCTCCGGCTCCGGACTGCAGAACACGTTCTGGATTCTGATCGCCGCGAACATCATCCACTACTTCGCGACCCCGTACCAGATGATCAAGGATTCGCTCTCGAAGATGAACGCCGGCTGGGAGACCACCGCCAAGCTCATGGGCGACAACTGGATCAAGACGATCGTGCGCGTGGTCACGCCGAACGCGCTGCCGACCATCCTGCAGGTGTTCGGCTACTACTTCGTCAACGCGATGGTCACGATCTCCGCGGTCGTGTTCCTGACCGGTGCGCGCACGCAGGTCATCACCACGAAGATCTCCGCGCTGCAGCACATCGCCAAGTTCGACGACGTGTTCGTGCTCTCGCTGCTCATCCTCGTGACGAACCTCGTCGTCAAGGGCGTGATCGCGTTCGCCACGCGCGACCGTTCCGCCGAGCGCGCCCGCGCCGCGGCCCGCGCCACCGTGCGCACGCCGCAGGTCGCCGCCGCACGTTCCACCGTCGCCGCCGACACGAAGCTCACGGCCGCAGTGCAGGCCGCCGAGAACGGCACGCCGGACTTCCCGCTGCCGACCAGCGGCAACCGTCGCGCCCGCAACGCGTTCACCGCGGGACTGTCAGCCGTGCTCGCCGTGCTGCTCGTCGGCTTCGGCTTCGGCGCGACCTCCACCGCCTCCGCCAACGGCCAAGTCGTGATCTACACGAACGCCGATGACGAGGCCGTGGTCGCCTTCCAGCACGCGCTCGACAACAACGGGTTCAAGGACCCGTACATCATCCAGAGCTTCGGCACCTCGGAGCTTGGCGGCAAAATGCTTGCCGAGGGCAAGGCGCTCGAGGCCGACATGCTCACCATGAGCTCCTACTACGTCGATTCGGCGCAGGAGCGCAACCACATGTTCGCGCCGCTGACCGACGTGAAGTCCCAGCTGCTGGGCACGTCCGAGAATTCGAAGGCGCCGAACTACCGCCGCCCGACCACCGCTCAAGAAGGCGCGATCATCGTCAACACGAAGGCGCTCGAGGCCGCCGGCGTGGACGCACCGAAGAGCTTCAAGGAGCTTGCCGACCCGAAGTACGCGGGACTGATCTCCGTGCCAGACATGGAAGGCTCGTCGACCGGCTGGCTGATGATCCAGGCCATTGCGGACGCGTACGGCACCGGCGAGGAAGGCAAGCAGATCCTCACCGCGATCTACCGCAACGCCGGCCCGCACCTCGAACAGTCCGGCTCCGGACCGTTGAAGGCCGTGCGTTCGGGCGAGGTGGCGATCGGTTTCGGCCTGCGCCACCAGGCCGTCGCGGACAAGAAGAAGGGCCTGCCGATCGACTACGTCGACCCCGAGGAGGGCAACTACTCGCTGACCGAATCGGTGGCGGTGCTCGACAAGGGCCGTGCGACGAACCCGAAGGCGCAGCAGATGGCCGCGGTGATCATCGACCAGGGCCGCAAGGAACTGCTCGAAACGTATCCGACGCCGCTGTACGTGGGCGAAAAGGCCCCGGCCAACGCATCCAAGCGTTCCAAGACCTTCCCCAAGCCCCTGACCGTCGACCTGCTCCAGCAGCACCAGGACTTCTCCGCCGAGTGCAAACGCATCGCGCAAGGCAAGTGAGTCGCTTTATCAATAAGTTTCTGGGCAGCACCGTTACGTAGGTGCCCCTACCGGGGTGGGGAGCGGTATGTGTCGTTCGACACGCTCCGGGCCGCTCGGCCAAGTCTTACGGTCGCACAACACATACCGCTCCCCACCCCTACGTTTCCGTTCAACATCACGTTTGATCCATCTAACGTAAGTTTTTCGAATCAAACTGCTGTTGGCTGGGGTATATGTTGCTCGACCGTATGACTTGGCCGAGCGGCCCGGAGCGTGTCGAGCAACATATACCCCAGCCAACAGCCCACGCCGGAACTATTCCAGCGATTATCAACCATCAGCCAGCAATAAATCAAACGGAAACTGAACAAACCAACAGAACTACAGACAACACGCCGGCGGAAGTCGTAAAACTACGTAGAAGATTACAGGAACTACGCAAGTGACTACAGTCGGCAACGGACATCAGGAAAGGAACCAACCATGGCAAACGAATACAAGCTGCTCACCCCCGGCCCGCTGACCACCACGCGCACCGTCAAGGAGGAGATGCTCTTCGACCACTGCACGTGGGACGAGGACTACCAGCAGATCACGCAGAAGATCCGCCGCCAGCTGCTCGAACTCGCGCACTGCGACCCGTCCGAGTACACCGCCGTGCTCATGCAGGGCTCCGGCACGTTCGGCGTGGAAAGCGTGCTGACCTCCGTGATCGGCAAGGACGAGAAGGTGCTGCTGTGCACGAACGGCGCGTACGGCGACCGTCAGGTGAAGATCTGCGAGCACGCCGGCATCAACTACGTCCAGTACGCGGAACCGTACGACCGCATCCCGGACGCGGCGAAGGTCGACGAATACCTGCGCAACGATCCGACGATCACGCACGTGTCCATGATCCACTCCGAGACCACGTCCGGTCTGCTCAACGACATCGCCGCGGTCGCGACCGTCGCCAAGGCGCACGGCTGCACGTTCATGGTGGATGCGATGAGCTCGTTCGGCGGCGTGGACATCCCGGTCGCCGGCTGGGGCATCGACTTCCTCGTCTCCTCGGCCAACAAGTGCATCCAGGGCGTGCCGGGCTTCAGCTTCATCATCTGCAACAAGGCGAAGCTCGAGGCGTCCAAGGGCAAGGCCCGTTCGCTCTCGCTCGACCTGTGGGACCAGTGGAACACGCTCGAGAAGGCGAACGGCAAGTGGCGCTACACCTCGCCGACCCACGTGGTGCTCGCGTTCTCCAAGGCACTCGACGAGATGTTCGCCGAGGGCGGCATCCCCGTGCGCTCCGCCCGCTACGCGCTCAACAACCACCTGCTCATCGCGCGCATGAAGGCGCTCGGCTTCCGCGTGTTCCTCGCCGAGCATCAGGGACCGATCATCACCACGTTCCTGTACCCGGACGGCACGCAGTTCGACTTCCACGACATGTACGAGTTCATCAAGGAGCGCGGCTACGCGATCTACCCGGGCAAGCTCACCACCGAGGAGACGTTCCGTCTGGGCAACATCGGCGAGATCTACGCCGACGACATCGAGAAGGTGACCGAGCTGCTGGCGCTGTACATGGGCGAGCGCGGACTGCTCAAGGCGGCCACGGGTTCGGATTCCGTGCCGGCCGCGATCGCCGCGATGGACGCCGCGGGCGAGCCGATCAAGGCCGCCGCTCCGGCCGGCGTGAAGCTCACCGCCTGAGACGAACCAACGCTCGATCACATCGGGTGTGACGGTGTGGCGGGAGGGTATGCGTTGCCCGATACGCTCCGAAGCCGCTCGGCTTCGCTCCGGCATGTGCTCGCACAGCTTAGCACATGCCTGCGCTGCTTATGATCGGGCAACGCATACCCTCCCGCCACACCTTGGGATTTCGAGTTATTCACCATCAACTTCGTAAGGAACAGTATTATGACCAATCGTTTTGAGGCCGTGATTTTTGATTGGGCCGGCACCACCGTGGACTATGGGTGCTTCGCGCCGGTGCGCGCGTTCCAGGAGGCGTTCAAGGAGTTCGGCATCGAACCGACGATGGCCGAAACGCGCAAGCCGATGGGCATGCTCAAGCACGACCACATCAACACGATGCTGCACATGGACCGCATCGCCCGCGCCTGGGAGGACGAGCACGGCTCGGCGCCGACCGATGCGGACGTGGACGCCGTGTACGCGCATTTCGAGCCGAAGCTGCTTTCGATTCTCGACGGGTTCGCCGATCCGAAGCCGGGTGTGGTGGATGCGATCGCCGCCCTGCGCGAGGCCGGCATCAAGATCGGCTCGACCACCGGATACACCGACAAGATGATGGACATCGTCGTGCCGCAGGCCGCGGCGAACGGCTACGCGCCGGACTGCTGGTTCAGCCCGGACTCCACGAACGGGTTCGGCCGTCCTTACCCGTACATGGTGTTCCGCAACCTTGAGACGCTGGGCGTGACCGACGTGCGCCGCGCCGCCAAGGTGGGCGACACGCTCTCCGACATCCGAGAGGGCAAGAACGCCGGCGTGTTCACGATCGGCGTGACCGAGGGCAGCTCGCAGATGGCGTTGAGCCAGAACGAGTTCGAGGCGCTCTCCCCCGCCGATCAGGCCGCGGCCCGCGCCGCCGCGCGTGACGCGTTCGTCAGGGCCGGCGCCGACGCCGTCATCGACACGATGGTCGAGCTGCCGGCGCTGCTCGCTCAGCTCGCCTGAGCAATGTCAAGCCTCTTGATCGTCACACGCCGTGCGACTGCCGGCAGTTCGACGATCAAGAGGTCATTTTGTCTCTGCGCAAAGGTCGGTTTGACGATTGAGAGGCTGACTGAACGCGAACAAGCACGCCATATCAGCCATATTCCATGAGGAAACGCCTCATTCCGACCGTGTGACCGCCCTAGCCTGCCTCTCGATCGTCAAACCGACTCCGACAGCACTCGGAATCAGCCTCTCGATCGTCAAACCGCCCGCACGCTCACCCGTTGACGCGCTCTCCGGCGGCGCTACGGTAGCCGAAGTTCATCATTTCGCTGTTGTAGGCTACCACGCCGCGGCCGGTCGCGGGCAGTACGATCATGCCGCCGTCGCCGTGATAGGCGGCGACTTCTTCGAGCGTGGCCACGGCCGCGTCGTGCACGGATTCGCCGGCGAACCGTACACGGTCGGACACCTGATGCGCCGCGACCGCCTTGATGAACGCCTCGCCGATGCCGGTGCAGGAGACGGCCACGGTGCGCTGGTCGGCGAATGTGCCGCATCCGGGCAGCGGCGAGTCGCCGACGCGGCCGTGCATCTGGTTCGTGATGCCGCCGGTGGAGGTGCCGGCTGCGATCCGCCCGGCCGCATCGCGTGCCACCGCGCCGATCGTGCCGTGCTTCTCGTCGCCGATCACACTGTCGCCCGATGCCTCAGCCTCAGCGACCCCGCCGGCCCGTTTCGCCCACGCGTCGCCGCCGGCCTGTGCCTCGGCCAGCGAGCGCCGTCGCGCCTCGGTGACGAAATACTCGTTCGGCCGGGTTTCCACGCCCCATGCGGCGATTTCCTCATCGGTCGGATCGGCGAACAGCACGTGCTTGGTCCGATCCTTGACGGCCCGCGCCGCGTCGATCGGGTTCTTCACCGTGCTGACTCCCGCGACCGCGCCGACTTCCCCGTCGCCGTCCATCAGGCATGCGTCCATGCGCGCCAATCCGTCGCTGGTGAGCGCCGCTCCCCGTCCTGCGTTGAATTCGGGCGCGTCCTCCATCACGTGAATGACCGCGACCACCGCGTCCTCGGCCGCGCCTCCCGCTTCCAGCACCGCATATCCGGCGTCCAATGCACGCCGCAGGTCGGCCTGCACCTGTGCCGAACGTTCCGGCGTATGGTGCTTGCCACGGTCGCCCGCACCCGCATGGATGATCAGCGTGATGCCGTCCTCGCTGCCGGCCGATTCGACGGTCGCCAACGGCGCGGTCTCCTGTTGCGTCATGATAAGTCCCCTTTCCCGACACTTTGACTGTTCGTGACCACCTGATCGCCATCGCAGTTATCGGCTGCGATCACGATCCCGGACACGATTATCGACCGCCTCGCAGATCACGCGCACGCCTCGTTCGATATCCGTCGCGTCGGGCCGCACGACGTTGAGCCGGATATGCGTGTCGTCGGTCTCGTCCACATCGAACACGCCTCCCGGCATGAACGTGACGCCGCGTGAGCGGCAGTCGGCGAGCACGTCCAGCGCACGCACGCCGTCCGGCAATGCGACCCACACGTAGTACCCACCTTCGGGCACGTTCCAGCGCATGTCACCCGGCGCGTATCTTTCCAGCGCACGCACGGCCGTGTCCCGTCGCGCCCGGTACGCCGCGGTCAGGGCGCGCATGTGCGCGGCGATCCGCCCCTCGCGCAGCAGTTCCAGGCAGATGCGCTGCGACGACGTGCTCGTATGCTGGTCGACCATGCGCCGCAACGCGGCCAGCCGCGCGATCACATGCGGATCGGCCACCACCCATCCGGTGCGCAGCCCCGAGGTCACGGTTTTCGAGAACGTCGACAGGTACATCACGTACCCTGAGTTCTCCATGCCCGCGAGCGGCACCGGCCGCCCGCCCGGACTGCCGTACCACAGTTCCCCGTACGCGTCGTCCTCGATGATCAGGCACTGGTATCGCCTCGCCACGTCGACGAGTTCGCGTCGCCGTTCGATCGGCAGCGTGGTGCCAGTCGGATTCTGGAACGTGGGCACGGTGTAGATGAGTTTGGGACGGAACCGCGCGCAGTAGCCGTCGAGCAGGTCGGTGCGCATGCCGTGTTCGTCCATCGGCACGCCGACGATGCGCGCGTCGGCAGAGCGGAACGCCTGCAATGCGGGGAAGAACGTGGATTGTTCGACGAGCACGCGGTCGCCGGGGTTGACGAACGCGCGCACGATCAGGTCGATGCCCTGTTCGGAGCCGGAGAGCACCATCACGTTGCGCGCGTCGCAGTGCACGCCGCGGGTGCGCATATGTTCGGCCAGCAGGTCGCGCAGTTCGTCGAACCCTTCGATCGGGGATTCGGGCTGGCCGTCGAAGTCGTGCGAGGCGAACGCTTCAAGGCTGACCGCGCGCAGCAGGTCGTCGGGGATGTCGGTCGGGTTGGGCGAACCGGTGGCGAAGTCAATGATCGTGCCGGCACCGCCGGAGCCGCCGCGTTGCGCACGTTCGGCTTCGGCGATGTCGTGGTAGGTGAACCGGTTGGAATAGTCGCTGAACAGCACCGACCACGGCGGTCGGATGACGGTCGGTTCGGAGCTGGCCGCGGCGCGCTGCGTGTCGCGGATGGTGACGACCTGCGGACGGGAATGGCCGGAAGTCGCAGGAGCCGCGGATGACGCCGGGATGGTCGACGATCCCGATGCCGGCACTGACAATGACCGTTCCCGTGTCGGCGACGCTGGTGATGGAACTTCGGAGGGTGCCGGCGCGGCGGGCAGCACGAACGTGCCTTTGCCGACCTTGGACGCGATCAGTCCTTCGTCCTTGAGCTGCTGGTATGCCTGCAGGACGGTGGCTCGGTTGACCGACATGCGTGCGGCCAGCTCGCGTTCGGGCGGGAGCCGGTAGCCTTCGGCGAGCATGCCGGAGACGATCTGCTCGCGCAGTTCGCCGGCCAGTTGCCGGTACATCGGCACGCTGCTGTGCCGGTCGAGTCGCAGCTGCATGTGTTCCCCTCCTTGCCATTACGCGACATGCTCACCCTACCTCCTCGCGGCGGGACATGCCCGCAGGACTGTGGTCCCACGAGCATTCCGTCACGGCCCTGCGGAAACCCGGCCGCCCTACGGTGCGCTACAGTGCCCTATAGCGAGAGGAACAGTTCGTGCAGCCGCGTGTCGCCGGTGAGTTCGGGGTGGAACGCGGTGGCGAGGATGTTGCCTTGCCGCAGCGCGACCGGATGCCCGTCGACCGTTGTCTTCACGTCGGCGTTTGGCCCGGTCGAGACGACGTACGGCCCGCGGATGAACACGAGCGGCAGGCCGGCGAGGTAGTCCGTCTCGCCGGGCCGGCCGAAGTCGGCGGTCGTCTCGAACGAGCCGAGCTGGCGTCCGTACGCGTTGCGGCGGACGGTCGCATCGAGCGCGCCGAAGTACACGTTCGGATCATTGTCGAGCTTGCGGGCGAGCAGGATCATGCCGGCGCAGGTGCCGAACACCGGTTTGCCGGCGGCGATGTGCCGCGCGATCGGCTCGAACAGGCCGGTCGATCGCAGCAGCTTGCCCTGGGTGGTGGATTCGCCGCCAGGCAGGATGACGCGGTCGATCGACGTGTCGAAATCATCGGCGGCGCGCAGCAGCTTCCACGGCGCGCCGAGTCTGTCGAGCACGGCCGCGTGTTCAGCGAACGCGCCCTGCACGGCGAGGATGCCGGTCACGCCGTGCTGTGCGGTTTCGGCGTCGTCGGACTCCTCTTTGGAGATGTATTGGACGGCTACGACCATAAGTGAACCTCCGATCGGGTCAACGGAACGGACGCGAGGTCACTCGCCGCGGGCGGCCATGATGGTCTGGATCTCGTCCTCGTTGATGCCGACCATCGCCTCGCCGAGGTTTTCGGACAGCTTGGCGAGCAGGTCGGCGTCCTGCCAGTTCGCGGTGGCCTGCACGATGGCGGCGGCACGCTTGGCCGGGTCGCCGGACTTGAAGATGCCGGAGCCGACGAACACGCCTTCGGCGCCAAGTTCCATCATGAGCGCCGCATCGGCCGGGGTAGCGACGCCGCCGGCCGCGAAGTTGACGACGGGCAGGCGGCCGTTGTCGTGCACGTACTTGGCGAGGTCGACCGGCACGGCGAGCTGCTTGGCGGCCTCGTACACCTCGTCGTCGCGCAGCGAGACGAGTTCGTGGATCTGCTTGTTCATGGTACGCATGTGGCGCACGGCCTGGATGACGTCACCGGTGCCCGGCTCGCCCTTGGTGCGGATCATGGCGGCGCCTTCGGCGATGCGGCGCAGGGCCTCGCCGAGGTTCTTCGCGCCGCATACGAACGGCACGTCGAACTGGTTCTTGTCGATGTGGTACACGTCGTCGGCGGGCGAGAGGACTTCGGATTCGTCGATGTAGTCGATGTCGATGGCCTGCAGGATGCGCGCTTCGGCGATGTGGCCGATGCGCACCTTGGCCATGACCGGGATGGACACGGCGGCCTGGATGCCCTTGATCATGGCCGGGTCTGACATGCGCGAGACGCCGCCGGCCGCGCGGATGTCGGCCGGGATGCGTTCGAGCGCCATGACGGCGCATGCGCCGGCGTCCTGCGCGATCTTGGCCTGTTCGGGCGTGGTCACGTCCATGATGACGCCGCCCTTGAGCATCTGGGCGAGGTTGCGGTTGAGTTCGGCGCGGTTCTGCGTCATGGTGTCCCCCTAGTGATTGCGTGGCCGTCCGTAGATGGCCGGTCCTGTTCGTCATTGTGCGATTGGCAACGCGACCATTATCGGAAACGCACATTGCCCGCACATGGACCGGTCCAATTCGGATCGGACCAATCCAATGGCTGTCGACCCATCCAATCGCCACGCAGCAGTCCATCCCGTCGCCGCCCGCCGCGGCAAGCCGCCCGGCCCAGCCCAAGCCACGCCGGTCCGTAAGAATTCATCTTCGCTTCACCGCAACACACCATCCGGTCCACGGTCGCGACGATTCGCGCAACTACTACTGGAATCATGCAGATCAGGATGGCAGCACATCAAGCAGCAGCCCGCATGCCGCACGTCCGAGCCGGTTCCGCGCCCGCGTCGCGCACCTCAGGCACCGCACACACCGCATCGCGGATCGTGCCCCGCTTGGATCTCGTCCAGACCTTCTCCATCGGGTTCGGCATGCTCGCCATCGCCGCCGCATGGGCCATGTACAACGCGTTCGTCCCGATCAAACTCAAGGAACTCGCCATCCCCACCGCCGTCGTCGGCATCATCATGGGCATCGACAACCTATGCGGGTTCACCATCCAGCCGTTGTGCGGCATTCTGTCCGACAAGGTGCGTACCCGTTGGGGCCGGCGCATCCCGTTCGCCCTGTTCGCCATCCCCGCCGCGGCCGTGTGCCTGATACTCATCGCCGCCGCGCCGAACGCGCCGTTGACGATCATCGCGGTCGTGGCGTACGCGGTGCTCATGTCGACCTGCCGTGCGCCGATCGTCGCGCTCATGCCCGACGTGACCGCCTCCGGCCAGCGCAGCACCGCGAACGGCGTCATCAACTTCATGGGTTCGATCGGCAACGTGCTCGCGCTCGGCGGCGGCAGTCTGCTGTACCGGCGCTACGGCATGTCCGTCACGTTCGTCGCGGGCGCGCTTATCATGGTCGGTGCCGTGGCCGCGTTGACGTGTCTGGTGCGCGAGCCGGCCAAGTACCGCACGAAGCCGCATGAGCCGGCGCGGCTGCCGTTCGTCGGATGGAGGGAGTTCCGCGACGCGGCGGTTCCGCAACTCGATCTTGACGTGGACGCCCGCCGCAGGTTCCGCACGATCCTGCTGGTCCTGTTCCTGTACACGATGGGGTCGAGCGCGATCGAAACGTATTTCACACTGTATGCGACGCATGATCTGGGCATGGATGCGGGCGCGGCGAGCGGCGGGTTGGTCTGGTTCGCGGTCAGCGGCATCCTGTTCGCGATTCCGGCCGGCTGGATGGGCACGCGGTTCGGCCGGCGCGCGACGATGGGCGCCGGCTTGGTGCTGGCGATGGCGATGCTGGCGCCGATGCCGTGGGTCGGCCGCGCTGAACTGCTGCCGTATCTGGCGTTCGCGTTCGGGATTCTGTGGATGATGGTGCTCGTCAACGCGCTGCCGTGGGCGACCGAGCTAGGCGGCACCGAGCATACCGGCACGTTGACGGCGTACTACTATCTCGCCACATCGTCCGGCGCGGCGATCAGTCCGACGTTGTTCGGTCTGATTCAGCAGGCCACGGGATCGTATCGGTGGATGTTCCTGTATGCGATCGTCGGCTTCGCGGCGGCGCTGGCCCTGATGCCGTTCGCCTCGCATCGCCGTATCGGCAGCGGCGGCGCGGAGGCCGTCGGCTGGTCACGCGACGGCGAATCCCCTGCCTTTGCCGTCGCGTGACATCCGGGATGCGTCACATCTGTTCATCGTCGTCCGGTTCATAGGCGAGAATGTCGCCGGGCTGACAGTCGAGCGCCTCGCAGATCGCGGCGAGCGTGCTGAACCGGATGGCCGAGACGCGGTTGTTCTTGATTTTCGACAGGTTCACGTTCGTGATGCCCACCTGATCGGCCAGCCAGTTCAGCGAACGCCCGCGCTCGACCATCATCCGGTCGAGCCGAAGCACGATACGCCCGCTCATCGCCGCACTCCCATCATCACAGGCATCGCCGCGATCACAGCAGTCCGTCCACGTCGTTCTGCAACGCGGCGCCGTAGCCGAACACCCGCGCGAACATGAACGAGAGGACGCCGAGCATGATGAGAACGGCCGTGGACGCGCCGCCGGTCACGGACACCGCACAGCCGAGCAGCGCGCAGATGCCGGAGACGACGAGCGCGGAGACGGGCGCTGCGATGAGATACCAGCCGACGCGGTCGAGCCGTTCGATCGGCACGGTGCGGAACGGCGATGGCGTGCCGGAGTCGGTATCGGCGTAACGCGCGCGATCGCGCAGCCAGTCGCGCAGGTTCGCGAGCAGTGCGGCGAGTTCGCCGAACACGAGCGCAAGCAGCACGAAGATCGCGGTGCGTTCGAGGCTGACGAGCACGACGGCCGGCACGTTGATCGCGTCGGTCGTCCAGTCGACGAGCCGGATGTCGCTGTCGAGAAAATGCCCGGTGATGGTCGCAGTGCCGATGCCGGCGTCCATCGACACGGCGTAGTCCGATGTGGCGTCGGGCGTGAACGAACGGCCGTCGACCAGGAACAGGACGGTGATGACGAGCTGGATGAGCGCGAAGAACGCGAGGACGACCGCCGCGATGCGCGCGATGATGACCGCCGCGCCGCCCGCACGGTCGAGCAGCATGTCCGGCTTGGATTGCCGGGTCGCAGATGCGGATTGCGTGACCATGATGACCTCCTCGTCATCGATAGTGATGCTTACGCTTCCAGTATACGCCAAATTTATCGTTTGTCATTAAGTTTTTAATGTGCGACGACTATTTTTCAGGCACGTCCATGAATCCCAACGACTTGAGGTAGCCGTTGCCGGCGGTGATGTCGTACTGGATCAGCCGGTAGTCGTCGAGCAGCCGTTTGGTCGCGGCCGGCGCGCGGCTCACGTCGATCCGCTGTCCGCTGGCGTCGAGGTAGAGCGGCGTGCCCTCGGGGATGCGCGTCCAGCCCTGCGTCACGTTGACCACGGGCGGTTCCATCGCGGGCACGGCGCGGTGCATGGCCGTCAGGAACGCGAGGTACGGCGAGACGCGCGCGTTCAGGTGCGTGGCGGTCTGCGCCATGAGATAGTTCGGCGAGGTGTACGCGTTCTCGGCGGCGTCCGGACCGTCGCCGCCCGCATGATTGCCGCTCTTCTTGCCCGCGGTTTCCGGCTCGTCCGCCGCCTTGCGTGCGGCCTGGTTCGACCAGATGAAATAGTCCGTCTCGTGCAGCGGGATCGAGTTGCGGTCGTCGGCGCTGGCATGCTTGTAAATGCTCGGCAGGTGGTCGCCGTAGAAGATCACGGTGACCGGCTTGCTCATCGCGTCGAGCTTGGCGAGGAACTCCTTGGTGTACTGGTCGGTGTAGCTCATGCCCTTGGCGTACGTGTCGATGTGCGTGCGCTCGTCGGCGGCGAGCGGCGTGCCGGTGGTGGAGCTGGCCTTGAACTGGTTGTGGTCGTACCAGTTTTCGTACCCCATGTGATTCTGCATGGTGACCAGTTGGATGAACTGGCTGCCGGACGTGCTGTTCGCGGAACCGTCGGACGTGCCGTTCGTCGCGTTCTTGATGAGGTTCAGCACGCTGTCGTACGACGTTTCGTCGCTGATGTAGTGCGACCGGTCGAGCCGCTTCGCATGATCGGCGATGAGCGGATCGTTCTGCGAGTAGAAGTTCGCGAAACCGAACTTACGATAGTTCGTGGTGCGCGAGTACAGCGCAGGATTGTACGGGTGGACGGCCTGGCTGGTGTCGCCGGCCGCGTTCCAGATCTGGTTGAACGACGGCGACCAGCTCATCTGCGGCACGAGCTGCTGGTAGGGGCTGGACAGCGACGCGTCGAAGTTGGTCATGCTCAGTCCGGTGAGCGCCTGGAATTCGAGGTTCGCGGTGCCGCCGCCGTAGCCGGACGAGAGCATCAGACCGGACGTGGTGGTCTTCTTGAGCGAACGGATATACGGCATCGGGTCCTCGTTAAGCGTCATGCCGGGCACGCGCGTCGGGTCGGAGAACGATTCGGACAGGATCATGACGACCGTGCTGTCGGTGAGGTTCGTGGTGCGGCTTGCGTTGATGGCCGCCGCCTCGGACGTGTACCGTTGCGCGAGCTTGCGCATGGTCGCCTCGCTGTAGCCGGCCGGCTGGTCCATGACCTTGGGACGGGTCAGGCGCAGGAAGCCGACCGCGACGCCGTTCGACTGTGCGTCCTCGATGGAATCCCACAGTTTCGCCTTGTCGCCGAAGCCGGCGGCGAACGAGTTCGCCCATGAGCCGGTGGTGCCGAGGTCGGCGGCGAACGCGACAAGCATCGCGGCGCAGATCACGGCGGCGAGTCCGCGGCGGATGCGTCCGATGAACCGGCGCGGGGTGGCGATCAGCGAGCCGCGGCCGTCAAAGATTGCGGCGGCGGCGCAGATCGCGAGCAGGATCGCGACCGTGACCGTCATCTGGACGATCGCCTCGGCGGAGCCGGCCGGCGTGTTGGTGACGGTGTCGCCCATGCCGCCCGCGCCGCCGCTGGCCATCAGCGTGATATCGGTTGGTCGGATCGTTTCGGAGCGAACCAGCACCTTCATGCGTTCGAGCACGGCAATGACGCCGACGGCCGTGACGAACAGGCCGCTGGCGATCCAGAACCGGTTGATCGCAAACACCAGCACCGCGTAGACGACGCCGATCACCAGCAGGTTGAGCAGGAATTGGAATTGGCCGGCCGCAACGGCCTTGCCGTCCGGGCCGATGCCGAACATCTTGACGAAGAACTCCCACGGCGTGGTGCGGCTGCGGGCGATCATCACGCTCCATTGCAGCATGGACACGGCCGCAGCCGAAAACAGCACGAACACGGCCGCATACACCCACCACGGGAACGGTCGGCGGGCGCGAGCCTCCCGCGATGCACGCTCCCGTTCCGAACGCGTACGGCGAACGGACGACAGCCGTTCCCTCATGCGGCCGCGCATGCCGTCAAAGGGACGGCGCAACGGGCGGGGAATCAGCGTGGACCCCGGCAACCCCACCGGTTCCGGTACGCTCGCCGCGGATTCCATCGCCGCCATCATCTGCGAGCCCGAGGCCATCTCGATCCTGCCGTCATCATGCCACTGCTTCATGCTTTCACCCTATGGCCGCACAGCGTCGCAGACCATATCGATCATCAAAATGTCACCGCAGCGTAGGCAAAGTTCATCTTCGGGACACATGACGGCGGGGATGACACGCGATTCGTCAGCCGACGTTGTTGCCGTAGACCTGCGCGGCGAGATCCTTGCGGGCGGCTTCCATCTGCGTGATCTGGCCGAGGATCGCGATCTTCTGCTCACCGTCCGGCAGGGCGGCCATCTGCCGTTTGGCCGCGCCGATGCGCCGCATGAAACCCATGTCAAGCAGTTTCGCGGTCAGTTCGGCCGCATACTGCTGTTCGGCGGGTGTGGCTGGGCGCAGCTGCGCGGCCGCACCGTTCGTCTGCACGGCCGCCGCGCTGCCCGCATCTCCCGCTTTCAGGTCGTTCTCGTTGGGCGGCAGCGGCAATGGCATCACCGCCAGCTCGTTGACCACCGGTTCGAGCAATGGTCCGCCCGCCTTGGCGAGGTTGTGCAGCCACAGTCCTTGCGGCATGTCCGCCGTAGGCAGGCCGCCGGCCGCGGCGATCGCCTGGAACAGGGAACGGAACACCGGCGTCATGAAATTCGACAGCGTGAGCGAGGCGAACATGGCCGGATCGATCGCCCGTGGCACCTGAATGAGCGTGGCCATGAACTGCTGTTCGCAGATGAACACCGCATCGTCCACACGATAGTAGGTCTGTTCGTTCGCGTCGCGCCGTTCCAGCGACCGTCGTGCGGCCGGATTCGCATACGGGTTCTGCCCGGGCATCGGGCGCCCGGCAAAACCGGCACCCGGCTCACCGCCGAAATCACCGCTCTCCCCCGGCATGCCGCCGCCGAACGATCCGACACGGCGTTTGGCTGCATACGCGTCCTCGTCGCGCGTGTGCAGCCGGCGCACCGCGTCACGCACCTCGCGCTGCATGATGTCCAGGTCGATGCCGATGCGGCGCGTCGCCTTGCGCGCGTACACGTCGCGCTGCGAACGGTCGCGGATCTGCGCGATCAGCGGGGCCGCGGCCTTCACCGCGCCCAGCTGGCCCATCGTGTACGACGTGTCGAACCGGTCGACCACCGCGTCGATCACGAAGTCGTACAACGGCTTCGCATGGTCGATCAGCGAGCGCACCGCCTCGTTGCCGCGTTCAATCCGCAGGTCGCACGGGTCGAGATTGTCGTCGGCCACGGCCACGAACGTCTGCGACAGGAACGCCGCGTCAAGTCCGAACGCGTGCAGCGCGGCCTTCTGGCCGGCCGCGTCGCCGTCGAACGTGAACACGATGCGCGAGCTCAACGACTGTCCGTTGACCTTGAGCGGGCCGACCAGCTGCACCGCGCCGAGCGAATCGTCGGCGATGAGACGGCGTACGATCTTCGCGTGCTCCGCGCCGAACGCGGTGCCGCAGGTCGCCACGGCCGTGTCGATGCCGGCCAGATGCATGGCCATGACATCCGTATATCCTTCGACGATCACGACCTGGCGTTTCTTGACGATCGCGGCCTTGGCGATGTCGATGCCGTACAGCACCTGCGTCTTGCGGTACAGCTGCGTGTCGGGCGTGTTGATGTATTTCGCGTTGACCGTGTCGTCCTCGTACAGCTTGCGCGCGCCGAAGCCGAGCGTGCGGCCGGTCGAATCGCGGATCGGCCAAGTGACGCGGCCGCGGAAGTAATCGTAGATGCCACGCTGGCCCTGTCTTGCGAGGCCCGCGTCCAGCATCTCCTGCTGCGTGAATCCCTTGCCCGCCAGATGACGCACGAGATTGTCCCAACCCTGCGGCGCGTAGCCGCAGCCAAAGCGCTCGCAGTCGGCCTGGCTGAAGTTGCGTCCGCCGAGCAGCTTGCGGGCGGGAAGCGCCTCCTTGGTGAGGATCTGGGATACGAAAAATCGTTGCGCCTCCTCGTTCGCCTCGAGCAGACGCGTGCGCTTCGATCCGACCGGCTTGTCGGTCGACTGGCCGTTCTCGTAATGCAGTTCGATATGGTACTTGTCGGCAAGCAGTTCGACCGCCTCGCGGAAGTCGATGTTCTCCTGCTGTTCGACGAATTTGAACACGTCTCCGCCAAGCCCGCAGCCGAAGCAGTGCCATACGCCGAGCGCCGGACGCACGTTGAAGCTCGGGGTCTTCTCGTCGTGGAACGGGCACAGTCCGACGAACGTGCCCGTGCCGGACGCCTTGAGCGTCACGCTTGCGGATACGATGTCATACAGGTCCGCGGCGGCGCGCACCTTCTCCACGTCTTCTTTCTTGATCATCCCGGCCATAACGCTCTAGGATACCGGCACGCTGGGAGCTGGCTTGTTTTTGCGCTGAGAGTCCGGGAGCTGGCGGCGCATGCAACGTGCGACACGCTCCAGGGCGCTCGCCCGAGTCTTACGGTCTCACATTGCATGCGCCGCCAGCTCCCTCGTTCCAGCAATACGTTACGTAAGTCTCGCACTGAGCTGAGTAATATCTGACGTTTCGTAACAATACGGATCAGCGAGGGTTCGGCCGGCATATATGATGCCAGACCGTAAGACTTGGGCGAGCGCCCCGGAGCGTGTCTGGCATCATATATGCCGGCCGAACCCGGCCAACGCATCTCACTGTTCAACGAACCGACAGCGAACCGGTAAGGAACCGGCAAGCCAGCTCAGCACAGAATCGAGTGGAGGGCCAGGGCGGAGTTGTCGGTGAGGGAGGCGACCTGATCGATGGCGACACGCAGACGTTCGTTGTCGTTGGTGGCTTCGTTCCAATCGTCGAGGAACACGCTTTCGAGCGCGTCGGACGGCGCGGCGCCGTTCGCCATGAGCACGTCGATCAGGTCCTCGATGATCCTGCGCTCCTCCTGATGCATGGGTTCGCGTTCGTTCGGGGCCATGACGAAGTACACGGCGATGCCTTTGAGCACGACGATCTCATAGTTCGTCTCGTCGGGAATGACCACGTTCGCGCCGTAGCGCACGAGCGGGCCGTCTCCGTACGTGTCTCGGGTGGCCTGTTCGACCGACCATGAGAACCGGCCGATCAGGTCGCTGGTGATGTTCTTGAGCCCGGCGAGCGAGGATCTGGAACCGGTGAAATGGTCGGGGAACAGATGCAGGGTTTTGAGCCGGCGGAGGGCGGCGAGCAGTTCGTCCGCGTCCCATCGGCTGCCATACCATTCGCGTGTCGCGGTCACGATGCCGTCCAACACGCGCGGGTCGACGAGCGCGACCGGATCGAACGCGCCCGTGGCGATCGCATCCTCCACGTCGTGCACGCTGTAGGCGATGTCGTCGGCCAGGTCCATCACCTGACATTCGATGGGTTTGGTGGCGGCCGGCGCGTTGGTTTTCAGCCATCGGAACACCGGCTCGTCGTCCGGGTAGACGCAGAACTTCTTGCTGCGCTCACCTTTGGGATGCCGGTCCGCTTCGGCGAGCGTCCACGGGTATTTGACGGCCGCGTCGAGCGAGGCGCGGGTGAGGTTCACGCCCGCGGAGCGTCCGTCGGGGTGGAAGACCTTCGGTTCGAGGCGGGTGAGCAGCCGTAGGGTCTGCGCGTTGCCTTCGAATCCGCCGATGCTCGCGGCGATATCGGCCAATGCCCG
Organism: Bifidobacterium sp. LH_230; assembly: GCF_056357555.1. Taxonomy (NCBI): domain Bacteria; kingdom Bacillati; phylum Actinomycetota; class Actinomycetes; order Bifidobacteriales; family Bifidobacteriaceae; genus Bifidobacterium; species Bifidobacterium sp. LH_230. Next base: position 83,314 of record NZ_JBKEWJ010000002.1, on the reverse strand, counting down.
TTCGCCGTTGTGGCCGAACGGCGGATGGCCGAGGTCGTGGGCGAGGCATGCGCAGTCGACCACGTCGGGGTCGCAGCCGAGCAGTTTGCCGATCTGCCGGCCGATCTGGGCGACTTCGAGCGTGTGGGTGAGTCTGGTGCGGGCGAAGTCGTCGGTGCCGGCGATCAGAATCTGGCTTTTCGCACCAAGTCTGCGTAATGCGGAGGAGTGGATGAGTCGTGCGCGGTCGCGTTCGAACGCGGTGCGCGAGCGTGATTTGGGAGGTTCGCTCGCCCATCGTTCCTCGTCGAATGCGCTGTATGCTTCGCCGGCCGGTATCGTTTCGTGCTGTTGCATGGTCCCGTTCCCTGCCGCTCAGCTTAGCAGCAGGGAACGGGACGTTTCCCGGCAAGCGGAATCGAATCCGGTCAACGGTGTGCGGCGATGGACGTGACGCGGGCCATGAAGTCGTCGAGGAAGCGCGACACGTTGACCGCGATGGCGACCGACGTGGTCTTGAACGGGTCGTTCAGCCGGTCGTAGTCGCCGATCGTGCGGCCGCGGGTCGGTCCGTCCAGTTCGACCTTGAGGTTGATCGGCATGGTGGCCACGAGCGTCGGGTCGAGCGCGGTGGCCACGGCGAGCGGGTCGTGCAGTCCGCAGCCGCCGAGTCCGGGCGCGGTCTGCTCGTAGGCGTGGATGTAGTAGTCGGTCATGTCCGCGAGGAACCTGCCGGCCGGCATGCCAAGGTCGCGCCACTGCTTGGTCTGCTTGCGGGTGAGCAGCGTCTGCATGGTCACGTCGAGGCCGATCATTTCGCTGCGTACGCCGGAGCGGAACAGGTAGTCGGCCGCCTCCGGGTCCTGCGCGATGTTCGCCTCGGTCCACGCGTTCACGTTGCCGGGCACGGTGAGCGCACCGCCCATGAGCACGATGCCGCCGAGCAGGTTGCGGATTTCGGGGGCGCGTTGCAGGGCGGTCGCGATGTTGGTGAGCGATCCGGTGGGCACGTAGGTCAGTTCCTTGCCGTACGTTTTGGCCGCGTCGATGATGAAGTCGACGGCCGATTCGGATTCCGGTTCGCGGTTCGAGTCGGGGATGTCGACTTCGCCGATGCCGTTTTTGCCGTGGATGAACGCCGATCCTGCGCTTACGGTGAACGTGTCCTTGGCGAGCGGATGGTCGACGCCGCGATAGACGGGGATTTCGGGGTGTCCGAACAGGTCGGTGACGGCGAGCACGTTGCGTACGCCCTGATCGACGGTCACGTTGCCGAAAGTGCCGGTGATGCCGATGAGTTCGGCTTCACCGCTGCCGAGCGCGTAGGCGATGGCCAGCGTGTCGTCGATGCCGGTGTCGAGATCGAGGATGATGTTCTTCATGGATGCCTCCCTTGGACGAATCCTTGCCATATTCAGGGTATCGCCGGATAGCGCGTGCCGGTAGTCCCGGCGGTCGCCGGCGCGCAGAATTCAACTGGTTTTCACCTGCCGTGCGGCATCGCGGTGTATCCGAGTCGTCGCACGACGATGGATGGCTGCGCTTCGAACGCGCCGGGCCGGTTACGCCATGTGTTCGCGGTTAGTGCCGGAACCGGTCCCGTATCTGCGCGGCGGTGCCGTATGAGGCTTGGGCGCCGTGGCCGGTCGCCGCGTAGGCGGACACGTAGGAGGCCAGTCGCGCGGCGTCGTCGAGTGCGAACCCCGAGGCGATGCCGGCAAGTATGGTGCCCATGAACGCGTCGCCGCATCCAGTGGTGTCGAGAGCATCGACCGCAACCGGAGCGATGCGGGTGATGCGGTCGTCGTTCCCGGTTCGTTCCGCATGCGTCTCGTTCGTCGGGTCGGACGATGCCGAGGAGTTCAATATCACCGATCCTTCGCCGCCGAGCGTGACGATCGTCCGCCGGAAGCCGAGCACGGCCATGCGTTGCCGCGCGTCCGTCCAGTCGAAATCGTTCCAGTCCCCGTCGACCGGCTCGTCGATGTCGAGCATCTGCGCCATTTCATGCTCGTTGACGAGCAGGATGTCGGTTGCATCCACCAGTTCCTGCGGCAGTCGCGGCACGAACGGCGAGTTGTTGACGAGCACCGTCATGCCGGCGTCGTGAGCCGCGCGTGCGGCCGCGATGACCGTGTCCATCGGGCTTTCGAGGCACAGTCCGAGCACGGTGGCCGAGGTGAGCGCGTTCCGCGACGCTTCGATGTAGGCGACGTCGACCTGTGCGTTGGAGCCTGGTGAATAGACGATCGTGTTTTCGCCGTGCGCGTCCACGGTGATGACGGTGGTGCCGCTGGGACCGGGCACGTGGCGGATATGCGCCGTGTCCACTCTGGCCTTGTTGAGTTCGCCGAGCAGGAAGTCGGCGTTCGTGTCGTCGCCCACCGAGCCGAACAGGCGCACATGGGCGCCGAGCTTGGCGGCCGATGCGGCCTGGTTGCCTGATTTGCCGCCGGGCAGGATGACGAGCGGTCCCGCGTTCACCGTCTCTCCCGGTTTCGGCAACCGTTCGGTCACGACCGTATAGTCGGCGTTCATCGATCCGACCACGGCCACGTCGCCGCCGATTCGCTCCAGCATGTCGAGCACCGCATCGTTGTCCATGTCCGCTCCTTTCGCGCGTCGTATCATCGTCCAGCTTAATCGGCGTTCCATATACGTGAAAAGGGGCCTTCCTTTCGGAAAGCCCCTACGACACCAGCCGTTACTCGAGTTCCACCGCGCCAGTGTAAAGCTGCGGAGCCGTCAAGCGGACAGTCCAGTGGACTGTCCGTAGGCGACGCCGAAGCGCGGCAGCGCTGAGGTATGTGACAGTCGGCCGTCAGGCCGTCCGTATCGGCTTGTTACTCGAGTTCCACCGCGCCAGTGTAAAGCTGGTAATACTCTCCTCGCTGCGCGATGAGTTCGTCGTGCGAGCCGCGTTCGATGATGTTGCCGTGGTCGAGCACCATGATCACGTCGGAGTTGCGCACGGTGGACAGGCGGTGCGCGATGACGAACACGGTGCGCCCCTTCATGAGCGCGTCCATGCCGGCCTGCACGACCTCCTCGGTGCGGGTGTCGATCGACGAAGTGGCCTCGTCGAGGATCAGTGCCGGCGGGTCGGCGACCGCGGCGCGCGCGATCGAGATCAGCTGGCGCTGGCCCTGCGACAGGCCGGAACCGTCGCCTTCGAGCACGGTCTGGTAGCCCTGCGGCAGCATGCGAATGAAGCCGTCCGCGTTCACGAGCTTCGCGGCCTCGATGCATTCCTCGTCGGTGGCGTCGAGCCGGCCGTAGCGGATGTTGTCCATCACGGTGCCGGTGAACAGGTTCACGTCCTGCAGCACGATGCCGAGCGAGCGGCGCAGATCGGGCTTTTTGATGCCGGCGACCGAAATGCCGTCGTAGAGGATCTGGCCTTCCTGAATGTCGTAGAACCGGTTGATGAGGTTGGTCACCGTGGTTTTGCCCGCGCCGGTCGCGCCGACGAGCGCGACCTTCTGGCCCGGCTTGGCGAACCAGGTGATGTCGTGCAATACCGGCTTGTCGGGGTTGTAACCAAAGGTCACGTTGGTGAAGCGCACGTCGCCGCGCAGCAGCGTGTAGCGTCCGTCCGGCGAGGTGACGGCCTGTTCCTTGGCCTTGACGGCGACTTCGCGGGCAGCTCCCTTGAGCTTTTCGGCGGCCTTGAGCGAACGCGTTCCGTCGTCGCCTTCCTCGCGCTTCCACGCCCAATGGCCGGTCTCGTGGTCGACTTCGCGCATGGCGCGGCCGTCCGGGCCGAGTTCGACGTTGACGAGCGTCACCGTGCCGTTGTCGGCCTCGACGGCCTCGTCCATGAGCGCGAAGATGCGGGATGCGCCGGCGAGCGCCATCATCACCATGTTGAGCTGCATGGAGACCTGGCCGAGCGGGTTGATGAACGAGCGCGACAGGGTGAGCAGGGAGATGAGGGTGCCGAGCGTCAACGTGCCGAAGCCCGACAGGCCGACGTTGCCGACGCCGCCGAGGGCCATCGCGCCGCCGACGATGGCGAGCAGGATGTAGAGCATGTAGCCCATGTTGCCGACGATCGGCATGGTGACGTTGCCCCACGTGTTCGCTTCGGCGGCCGCTTCGAACAGTTCCTCGTTCTTCTCGTCGAAGGTCTTCTGCGTGGCGTCCTCGTGGTTGAAGACCTTGATGACCTTCTGCCCGTTGACGGATTCCTCGACGAACGCGTTGACGTCGCCGAGCCATTGCTGCTGCTTGACGAAGTAGCGTCCGGCGCGGGAGACGACCTTGCGGATGATGAAGAACAGGAGCACGGTGAACAGCAGCACGAACACGGTGATCGGGATGGACAGCCACAGCATGGAGATGATGGCGGCGACCGCGGAGATCATCGAGGCGAACATCTGCGGGAACGATTGGCTGATGGCCTGGCGCAGCGTGTCGGTGTCGTTGGTGTAGCGGCTCATGATGTCGCCGTGCTCGTTGGTGTCGAAGTAGCGGATCGGCAGGTACTGCTGGTGGGCGAACATGTCGTCGCGGATCTTCTTCAACGTGCCCTGTTCGACGGTGACGATGAGCCACTGCCATAGCCAGCTTGCCACGATGCCGGCGACGTACAGGCATCCCATGAGGGTGACGGCTCGCAGCAGTGGCCCCCAGTCGGGGTTCTCGGCCCCCACCATCGGCAGGATGTACGTGTCGATGAGCGACTGGAGGAACAGCGCGGAGCCGGCCTGTGCGGCCGCGCCGACGAGGATGCAGATCACGATGGCGATCACGCGCCACCGGTATGCCATGATGTATCCGAAGATGCGCTTGGTGGTGCCGGGGGCGGGTTTGCCCATGCCCGGTTTGCGATTGGCGAAGTTCTGCTTCTTGTCGCTCATCGCGCTTTTCCTTCCTGTTCGGCGTTTCGCACCGCAGCGGCTTCCTTGGCGGCCGCGGCGTCGAGCGCGGCCTGTCCTTCGGCGGTGTTCTTGGTCTGGGATTCGTAGATGGACCGGTATTCGTCGCAGGTCTTCAGCAGCTCGTCGTGCGTGCCGCGGGCCATGATGCGGCCGTTGTCCATGACGAGGATCATGTCGGATTCCTGTACGGAGGCGACGCGCTGGGCGATGATGATCTTGGTCGTGTCCGGGATCTCGTTGTGGAACGCGGCGCGGATCAGCTTGTCGGTCTTGGTGTCGACGGCCGAGGTCGAGTCGTCGAGGATCAGGATCTTCGGCTTCTTGAGCAGCGCTCGCGCAATGCACAGGCGCTGGCGTTGGCCGCCGGAGACGTTGGTGCCGCCCTGTTCGATGTACGTGTCGTACTTGTCGGGGAATTCCTGGATGAAGCCGTCGGCCTGCGCGAGCTGGCAGGCGTAGCGGATCTCCTCGTCGGTGGCGTTCGGGTTGCCCCAGCGCAGGTTTTCGGCGATGGTGCCGGAGAACAGCACGTTCTTCTGCAATACCATCGCGACCTGGTCGCGCAGGACCTCGAGATCGTAGTCGCGCACGTCCACGCCGCCGACCTTGAGCGAGCCGGAGCTGACGTCGTACAGTCTCGGGATCAGCTGCACGAGCGACGACTTGGAGGAACCGGTACCGCCGACGATGCCGACGGTCATGCCAGACCAGATACCAAGGTTGATATCGTCCAAGACCGGCTTTTCGGAGGTACCGGAGTAGCGGAACGTGACGTGGTCGAAGCTGATCGAGCCGTCGGCGACGGTCGTGACCGGCTTGGCCGGGTTCGTCACGGTGCTTTCCTCCTGCAGCACCTGGCAGATGCGTTCGGCGGACGCCTGGGAGATGATGATCATGACGAAGATCATCGACAGCATCATCATGGCCATGAGGATCTGCATCGCGTAGGTGACCAACGCGGTCAGGTCGCCGGTGGTCAGGCCCAGCGCGGCGTTGTTGCCGGAGGCGACGATCTGCTGCGCGCCCATCCACGAGATGAGGATCATCGACGCGTAGATGCAGAACATCATGATCGGGCTGTTGAAGCTCATGATGCGTTCGGCCTTGGTGAAGTCCTTGAAGATGCGCTGCGAGATGCGGTCGAACTTGGAGATCTCGAAGGATTCGCGGTTGTAGGACTTAACGACGCGGATGCCCTGCAGGTTCTCGTCGACGACGTTGTTGAGCGCGTCGTACGTGTGGAACACGCGCTCGAACACCGGGTGCACGAGGACGGCGAGGCCGCACAGGCCGAGGCCCAGGATCGGCACGCAGGCGAGGAACACGAGCGAGATCGACGGCGAGATGCGGAACGAGAAGATCCATGCGACGACGACCATGATCGGCGCGCGCACGCCCATGCGGATCATCATGCCGTACGCGTTCTGCAGGTTGGTCACATCGGTGGTCAGGCGGGTGATGATCGAACCGGTGGAGAACCGGTCGATGTTGGTGAAGCTGAACGCCTGCACCTTCTCGAACTGGTCGCGGCGCAGGTTCTTCGCGAAGCCGGCGGCTGCGATGGCCGCGAACTTGCCGGCGAGGAAGCCGCAGGAGAGCGAGACAAGCGAGCAGATGAGCAGGATCAGCCCGAACTTGACGATGGCGGGCATGCTGCCGCCGGTGATGCCCTGGTCGATGAGCGAGGCCATGACCGTGGGGATCACGATTTCCAGGATGCTTTCGATGAACACGAACAGCGGCGTGAGCAGGCTTTCCTTCCTGTACTCGCGCATCGATCCGGCGAGTGTGCGGATGATGTGCTTCGGCCGGGCCGGTTCGACGGCCTTGCGCGACCGTTCGATGGCCGCTTCGGTGGCGGCTGCGTTATCGCTCATTTGCTCTCCTCCTTCGTATGGTCGGCGTTTTCGGGTTCCTCGTCCGGCGATGGCGCCGTATGTGTCTGGGGAACCGCATGTTGTTCAAATTCGCGCTGTGCCTCGTTGATGTTCTGCCGCATGCGTCGGATGCATTGGCGCAGTGTTGCCTGTTCCAACGGACTCAGTCCTTCGACCAGCAGACGCTCGGTCCGCTCGCCGTTCGCCTTGAGATCGGCGACGATCTCGTCGGCCTTGGGCGTCAGCACGATGCGTTTGAGCCGCGCGTCGTGCGGCACCGGTTCGCGTATGATAAGCCCCTTCTTCTCCATCAGGGCAAGTACGCGCGACGCGGTGGATCGGGTGATGCAGAACTTCTGCTCGATGGTGTGCTGGTAGATCGGCTTGTCCCGGTTACGGGCGAGGAACAGGATGATGTGGGCGTTGCCTCCGGTCGCATCCCGCGCCGATTCCGGCATGCTTTCGCCCAGATACCGGTCCACGGCCTTGGAAAGCATGCGCATTTCGATGCTGAGGACATGCTGATCCATATGCCTCCCATCATAATGTTGGTCATACAACAGTCCCACATGAAACTGTTGTATATGCAACAGAAAAGAATAATACGTCCCACATACAACAGTTGCACATACAACAATCGGCGTGTCGTCGTCAAAGACCACGAGGGTGGAGCCGCGCCTGGTGTAGCCCCACCCTCGTTCCGACGGCCCGAAACTACTTGGTCAGCTTCGCGTATTCGGCAAGCATGAAATCAGTGATCGACGTGCCGTCGGCGCCTACCAGCATCGACATCGAATTGATCGGCGAGCTCATGAGGAACATGCGCATCATGTCGTTGTCCGGCAGCTTCGGCATGTCGCCGCGCTCGCCCGCGGCCTCGAGCGCCGCGACGACCTTCGCGCCGACCGGGTCGGCCGACCATTCGCCGAACGTCGACCAGTCGTCGAGCGGCATCGACTTGCCGTCGCCGTCGAGCGCGACCGGCACCGCCGCCACGATATCGCGCGAGCTGACGCCCACCTCGATCGTGTATTCGCCGGCTTCGACGTGCCAGTCATCGAACTTCTCCGACCAGTATGCGAACGCGCGGTCGTCCAGATCAATGGTCACGGTGCGCGACTCGCCGGGCGACACGGTCACCTTGGCGAATCCCTTCAGCTCGTGCCGGGGACGGGCGACATCGGCCTTGCCGGGCGCGACGTACACCTGCACGACCTCGGCTCCGGTCATCGATCCCGTATTGGTCACGGTCGCGCTCACCGTGGCGCTGTTCGCACCGGTCTTGACGGCCGATATGTCCGTGATGTCGAACGTCGTGTAGCTCAGTCCGTAGCCGAACGGATAGTCGACCGCCTTGCCGTACGTGTCGTAGTAGCGGTAGCCGACGAACACGCCTTCGCCGTAGTCGACGTGCCCTTCCTCGCCGGGCCAGTTCATCATGCTCGGATCGTCGTTGATGTCCATCGGGATGGTCTGTGCGAGCTTGCCGGACGGGGTCGCGTCGCCGAAGACGATGTCGGCGAGCGCCGCGCCGCCGGCCTGGCCGAGCAGCCACGATTCGAGGATGCCCTTGGCCTGTGCCGCCCACGGCGCGACGGAGACGACGGAGCCATTGGACAGTACGACGATCACATTGGCGTTGGCGGCGGCGACCCGTTGCAGCAGTTCGATCTGCTTGGCAGGCAGGTCGATGGTGTCGCGGTCGAATCCTTCGGATTCCGCGGCTTCCGGAAGTCCGAGGAACATGAGCACGACGTCCGCGCCCTTGGCGACGTCCACGGCCTGCGATTCGAGGGTCGGATCGGCTGGGGCGAGGTCAAGCGTGAATCCGGGCGCGAATGCGGCGTTGATGCCGCGGTCAGTGAGCGCGTCGAGGAATGAGGTCGTTTTGGTCGGGGTGATGTGCGACGAGCCGCCGCCCTGATATCGCGGGGTGCGCGCGAATTCGCCGATTACAGCGATCTTCGCGGCCTTGCTCGCCGGCAGGATCGCATCGTCGTTCTTGAGCAGCACGATCGATTCGGCGGCGGCGCGGCGCGCGATCTCGTGGTGCGCGTCCACGTCGAACCGGTATCCGTCGACGCTCATCGCGGCACGGGTCTTGTTGACCAGATCGATCATGCCTTGCGCCATGTCGTCGAGCTGTGCCGGCTGGATGCGCCCGCCTTTCACGGCGTCCACGATCTTCCCGTCAGTGCCGGTCGGCGGCATTTCGAGGTTGAGCCCGGCGTTGAGCGAGGCGACGCGGTCATGGTCGGCGCCCCAGTCAGACATGACGATGCCTTTGAATCCCCATTCCTTGCGCAGCACGTCGGTGAGCAGCCAACGGTTCTGCGCGGAATGTACGCCGTTGATCCGGTTATAGGAGCACATGACCGTCCACGGCTGCGCGTGTTTGACGATGTATTCGAACGCCGGCAGGTAGATTTCGCGCAGGGCGCGCGGCGAGATGCGTGCGGAGACGCGCAGGCGGTCGGTTTCCTGGTTGTTGGCGGCGAAATGCTTGAGCGAGGTGCCCACGCCCTTGGATTGCACGCCTTCGACGATGCCGATCGCCTCATGGCCCGCCAGGTACGGGTCTTCGGACCAGTATTCGAAGCAGCGACCGCCGAGCGGGTTGCGTTTGATGTTGACGCCGGGACCGAGGATCACGGCGACCTTCTCCTGCACGCATTCCTCGCCCATTGCCTCGCCGACCTCGCGCACGAGGTCCGGGTTCCACGAGCTGGCGAGTCCGGCCGCCGGAGGGAAGCAGGTGGCGGGCACGGACGCGTTCAGGTCGGTTTCGCCGGTGCTGGAGGCGTCCGCCTTGCGCAGACCGTGCGGCCCGTCGGTGATCATGTAGCCGGGGATGCCTTTGGATTCCACGCCTTGCAGATGCCATGCGTCGGAACCGGATGTCAGCGACGCCTTCTCTTCCAGCGTCAGGTCGTCGATGGACGGAAGCGTGGATGCGATATCGCTCATATGAGCCTCGTTTCAAACAACGGACGGCCATCACGAACGGCATCGTCACCGCCCGATAATTGACCGATTGGTAACTAGACTATCAGATATACGGCACGACGGAGCACGATCACCGAGGAGCTTCCTCTGCGACACATACAGAATTGCCCGTTTCGCCGTATATGAGAACGGCAAAACGGGCAATAGACGACGCTTCTTGCGTCAAGCGGCTTAGTACTTTGTCGAATTTAATATGACGGCTTTGATACTCCCCCAGTCGGCTTCGCCGACAGCGTCCTGCAACTGCGGACGGCCTGCGGCCGCGCTCTGCTGGCTCGCTGTCGCTCGCACCTCGCCTACAAACGCCGCCGGCGTTTGCTATACGGATCGGCCTAACCGAGGGAGCCAAGAATGAGCACGCATCAATTTAAGCCCGACGAAGCACTACGCGACGGTGAACGTCACGGACTTGAGGTCGCTGCGGCGCGACGAGTGGCCGATGAGCAGTTCGAACTCGCCGGGTTCGACGATGCGGCGCGCGTCCGGGTCGACGATGGTGCAGTCGGCGACGGGGATGTCGAACGTGACGGTCGTGCTTTCGCCGGGTTCTAGGGTGACGCGGCGGAACGCCTTCAATTCGCGGTCGGTCCAGCTGTAGGAGGTGACGACGTCGTTGATGTACGCCTGCACGACTTCGGTGCCGGTCCTCTCGCCGGTGTTCGTCAGCGTGATCGAGGCATGCACGGTGTCGCCGACCGCGAACGCGCCGTCGTCATACGAGGCGCCGCCGGTGATGGTCGGTTCGCCGTACTCGAACGTCGTGTAGCCCTCGCCTTCGCCGAATGCGAACGCCGGGTCCTGCGTGAGGTCGGCGTAGCGGTCTCCGTGCTGGCCGCGGATCTGGTTGTAGTAGACCGGCAGCTGGCCGGCGTGGCGCGGGAACGTGATCGGCAGTCGCCCGGACGGGTTGACGTGGCCGAGGATGATCTCGGCGATGGCGCGCCCACCTTCCATGCCGGGGCTGGGCGCCCACAGGATCGAGCCGACGCCGGCGGTCGGGTCGTTGCAACGCTTGGCGAACACGTCGTTCGCGCCGACGATGCTCGCGGGCAGGATCTGCGGCTTGGAGCTGATGAGCACGGTGACCATCGGCTTGCCGGTTTCGCGGGAAACGGCCGCAAGCGCGTCGAGCAGCGCGTTCTGACCGCCCAGCAGGTCGAGCGTGGCGGTCGAGCAGCTTTCGCCGATCAGCTGGACGACATCGCCGACTACGGCGACGATGACGTCGGATTGACGCGCATTGTCCACGGCCTCGTCGATCAGGCCTTGGTCGACGGCCGCGTTGACGGCGACCTTCGGTCGCGGCTGGCCGTCCGGGAAGAACTTGCCGGCCGGATCATCCACGAGGTCGACGACGTTCGCGCCGCGCGAGTACACGACATCGCACGAATCGCCGGCGAGCTGGCGGATGCCGTCAAGCACGGTGGCGATCATGTCACGCGGCTGACCGTCGGGCATCCAGTTGACCTGGCCGGAGCTGCCGGCCCAGTCGCCAAGCTGGTTCTGCGCGTCGTCGGCGAGCGGTCCGACGACGGCGATGCGGCTCGCGGTTTCGGCCACGAACGGCAGCGCACCGTCATTGCGCAGCAACACGACGGATTCGCGGGCCAGTTCGAGATTCGTGTGACGGTGGGCGTCGGAGCCGATCACGGAGGCGATGCGCGTCTCATCAGGCAGACGAGGGTCCTCGAACAGGCCGAGACGGAACTTGACGGCGAGGATGCGCGAGACGGCCGCGTCGATGAGCGATTCGTCGAGCAGTCCGGTGCGCACGGCCTCGAGCGCACCCTCGTAGAACTGCGGCGTGGTCATGACGAGGTCGTTGCCGGCCTTGACCGCGTCGGCGGCCGCGTGCGCGTAGTCCGGCTTGACCTTCTGCTCCCATACGGAACGGCCGACGTTGTCCCAGTCGGTGATGAGCATGCCGCGGTAGTTCCATGCCCCGCGCAGCTTGTCGGTGAGCAGCCACTTGTTGAATGTGACCGGCACGCCGTCGATCGACTCGTAGCCAAGCATGAACGTGCCGCAGCCTTCCTTCGCGACGCGCTCGAACGGAGGCAGGAACCATGATTCGAGCTTGCGGTGGCTCAGGTCGGCTTCGGACGCGTCGCGTCCGCCCTGCGTTTCGGAGTAGCCGGCGAAGTGCTTGGCGCAGGCGAGGATCGCGTCCTTGGGCAGCGGCTCGCCAGCCTTGGCGCCGCCCTGATAGCCGCGCACGATCGCGGAGGCGAGTTCGCCGATGAGCGTCGGATCCTCGCCGAACGTCTCCCCCACGCGCCCCCAGCGGGTGTCGCGCGCGATGCACAGCACCGGGGAGAACGTCCAGTGCACGCCGGTGCAGGAGACCTCCTCGGCGGTGGCGCGCCCGGCGGCCTCGATTCTGTCCGGGTCCCAGCTGGCGGCCATGCCGAGCTGTTCGGGGAAGATCGTGGCGCCGGACCAGAACGAGTAGCCGTGGATGCAGTCGTCGCCGATGACCAGCGGAATGCCCAGACGGGTGCGCTCGTTGACGAGACGCACGGCCTTCGGCAGGTCCTCCGGGCTGGTGTGCAGGATCGAACCGACGTGCTTGTTGACGATCAGGTCCTCGAGGTCGGCGCTGCGGGCGTCGAGCTGCATCATCTGGCCGACCTTCTCCTCCAGCGTCATGCGGGAGAGCAGGTCGGCGATGCGCACATCATCCGCCAGATCAGGATTTCGATATGGCAGGGTCGAGTCGGTTGTGGTCATGGCGGTTTCGCTTTCTTCGATGAAATCCAAAGACGATTTTAGTTACCAACTGGTAGTTTAATACGAGGGTGCACACGACACGCGCATCCGCACGGGACAACTCATACGCAGTTGCACATAGCAGGCATCAAAAACCGATTCACATCACGTTCATGACGGACCGTCAGCAATACCCCCTCCACACCTCTGCAGGGAACAGCAGCGGCTCGAAATCGGCCCATTCCTCGTTGAGGTCGATGGCCGGCTCGCGCAGCCATCGCAGCTGCACGCCGTCCATCGTCTCCATCGCCCGGCGCACGACCGGCCGCATGTTCTCGTCCCACGATCCCATCTGCGGCGGAATATGCCAGTCGAATGCGGAATAGTATTCCCACATCCCGTCCGCGCGTCCCGCGAACTCGTCGTGCAGCGGATGATCGGGGTTAAACGACTCGACCTGCAGCACGGAGAACAGCTGGACCAGCATGCGACGCCCGGAGTTGTACCGCACCAGGAATCGCAGGTAGGCCGGGAACCGCAGATCGTCGGGTGTGCTGCCGGGCAGTCCGGACTCCATGAATTCCTCGACGTTGCCGGTGGCGTTGTAGTTGTCGCGGTACACCATCGCCAACAGGTTGTCCTTGCTGCCGATGTAGCGCAGCACGCCCTGCTTGGTCACGCCCACTTCGTCGGCCACGTCCTGCAGGGAGATGCCGTTGTAGCCGCGTTCGGAGATCAGCCGGACCGCGGCGGCGAGGATCTCGCGACGTCGTTCGTCGGGGTCCTTGCGTACGCGTTTGATTGTCCGCTTGGGATGAGCGGAATTGGTAAGGACGTCTGTTGTCGGCATAGTTGCCCAGTGTAGCGCCAGACCGGACGTCCGCAATACGGCTGAATTGTGGACGAATCACACTGGGTTATCCACAACACGCCCGAAACTCGAGGTTGCGTCCACAGCCCCGTTTCAACTGGACACACCCCGGTCGCGCCCCGTTCAATGAGTTCATGAACACCGCTATCTTCACACAGCAGACCTCGCCCTTCGCCGCGCCGGCATCCCCGTTCGCCGCATCCCCGACGCCATACGTCCCGTTTGGCATATCCGCCGTCTGCCGGTGCCGCACCGTCGTGGCCGGCGGACGCGACTCGGTCGCCCTGAACGAGCGATCCACGCGAGTCGCCGCCGAGCGCACCGCGGCCGCACGGACCCGCGCGCTCGGCATATCCTGGGAAGGCAACGCCGCCGCCCTGTTCCGTCAACGTTTGGCCGAATTCGTTTCCGACGGGCAATGCATGCTGGACGCCGCGACACAGACGCATCGCATCGCCTGGATCGGCGGTGCATGATGGGATGGCAGGTCACGTCGGTCATCCACGGCGGCACACGGTATTCGGCCGCCACCCGGGAGGAGTATACGGCCACGGCCCGCGCTTTGCTCGACGCCGCCGGCGACTGGAGAGCCGCGGCGTCTTCATGGTCCGCCACCGCCTTGCATCTGGCGCAGCAACGATTCAGCGTGCCGCTGTGCGCCACGCTCGCCTCCGGTCTGGTCGGCGGCGAGATAGCGGGACATGCCACGTTGCCGTACGACCGGCTGATCGGCCGATGCGTCGACCATGCGCGCGAATGCGAACGCCTCGGCGCCCGACTCGACGATATGGCGATGCTGCTGATCCGCGCCCACAGCCTGTATGCGGACGGCGAATCGTGGGCGGCCCGTCTGGTCAACGAGCTGACGCAAGGCGTGTCCCGCTATCAGCCCGGCTACACCGCGGCAGGCGCGGCCGCCTTGGCCGGTAGCGGCATGGTGGCCGGCTCCCTGCACGAGGGCCGGTTCAACCCGATCTGGGGTCTGACATCCTCCGCCGGGGCGCACGAGGGATTGATGAGCGGATTGGGGTCGTTCGCCTCCGGCATCAATCCGATCGAGAGTCTCGGACGCACCGACGAGGTGAACGTGGCGGCAGGCCGATTCGCCTTGTTGTCCAAACCCGTGAAGGATCTCCTGCAGGGCAACACGCTCGACGTGCAGGAGGTCGCGACCGACATGCCGGTGGTCGGCGCGTCGTCGTCCGTCGCGCAATCGTTGGAGCATCTGCGACGCCTGGCCGAGGAACGGCTCGGCAAGGTGGATCTGGGCAGCGGATTGGATTATGCGACGATCGCGATCCAGAAATACCGGAGGGCCGACGGTTCGGTCGGCTGGCTGGTGACGATTCCGGGCACGGACGGCGAGGACGATTCGCCGTTCGGATGGGCGCAGAACGTCGAACTGATGAGCGACGATCCCAAGCAGCGCATGGGTGCGGACAGCGCCCGCATGGTGGTCGAGGCGATGCGACAGGCCGGCATCGGCCCCGACGAGCCGGTCGCGCTGATCGGACACTCGCAAGGCGGCATCGTCGCGGCCGCGATCGCCGCGGACATGGCCGACCAGTACACGATCGACCATGTGGTGACGGCCGGCTCGCCAGTCGCGAACCATCCGATCCCGTCGAGGACATGGGTGACCAGCATTGAAATGGAGGATGAACTGGTCGCCGCGCTCGATGGGGCCGCGAATCCCGCATCCGAGAACTGGCTGACCATCCACGGCTACGCGACGAAAACCGCCGACGGCACCACATACGGCACGATCGACGGCGCGGGCTCCTGCACCCCCGGCACGGCGGCCTCGTCATGGAGCCGCGATTACGCCGGCGCCGAAGTCCAGAACGCGCCGGACGGCAAGGAGATCACGCACTGGCTCAAATACCATCAGGCCGCCTATCAGAACGCGACCGACCTCGGCTCCCCCGCGGTCAACGCGCACGAACAACATTTCCATCAGGTCATCGACGGCGAACTCGAGGAGACCCGCTACTATCGCGGCCGCATGATGCATGGCGGCATCCCCATCGCCCCGTCCGCCGACCGCTACACCGAAATGGATACCTTTAACGGTCACGACTGATTCCACATTGACATTCGGTAGTGAATTCACTACCATACAAGGAGAAACAACATGCTGCAATTTCTGTATTACCAAACCAAGGAGGGAGTGTCACCATTCTTGGAATGGGTGCGCAAGCTCAGACGCAATGATCGCGCCAAAGTGTATGCGACTATCAGAAACATAGAAATCTTCGGCATCGGCGTTGCCATGCAACAAGAATGGGTGAAAAAGCTCGACACTGACATATGGGAAATTCGATCACAATTCGGAGGCAATATCCAGAGAGCACCATTCTTCTTCATTCAGGGAAACACCTGCATCATCACTCACGGATTCACCAAAAAGACGCAGAAGACGCCAAAGCGAGAACTAGCCACGGCACACCGGATCATGAAGCAATACCAGGAGGAACACAATGCCAACACAATCATTTGACGACATGTTCAATGAGGCCATGCAAGATCCGGAAATGGCGGAATTGGTCAACGCCTACATGGCTCAAATGACCGTGGGCATTCAGCTTTCCAAAGCGCGAACCGACGCCGGCATGAGCATGGACGCGCTGTCCCGTGAAAGCGGTGTAGCCAAGACCACCATTATCAATATCGAGCACGGCGAGACTTCTCCCACCATAGTCACGCTTGCACGGCTTGCAGCGGCGATGGGGAAAACCTTCCAAACCGCTTTCGTATAGTCATCGAATCATGCCGGGTGAATAGCGATAACCAGCGTTGAGGCATGATCTTCATGTCCCGCCCTTAGCGCCGCCCTCAGTCGTAGATGCATGGCTTGCGCGAGAGACTGCGCGACGGCGAGCCCCAGACCGGAGCCGCGTGTGCCACGTGTGTCGTCGGCCTGATAGAACCGGTCGAACAGTTTGCTCGGGTCAAGCCCCGCGGCGGCTTCGGCGCCGATCGGATTGGAGAACGAAACCGTATCGCCGCGCTGCGTGATCGTAGGAGCGCCGCTGCCGTGACGCAGCGCGTTGGTGACGAGGTTGTCGACGATGCGTCGCAACGCGGTCCGATCGGCTTCCAGCGTGAACCGTTCGTCGTCGAAGTCGATGGTCGGCTCCCATCCGAGCTGTTCGAACTCGGGATAATGACCGACGAGCACTTCCGCCACAAGCGGCTGTACGGCGACCGACTCAAGGTCAAGCGTGCGATCGGGATCGTTCGCCCGTGCGTAGGCGAACAGCTGGTCGAGCAGCCCGCGCATGTCATCCAACCGTTGCAGCGCCGCCCGCAGATGCCGCCCGTCATCCGCAGACAGCTCCCCCGCCATCGCCAGCTGGACATGCCCTTGCGCGCCCATCAACGGCGTACGCACGTCATGAGCAAGCGACGACAGATCACGCTGGAACTCCTGCGCCTTGGTCATCGCGGCGATCCGCTCGTCCTGTATCGCGTCCAGCTGCGCGTTGATCGCGCGAGCCAGCTCCCGGCTCGTCTCGCCCGGCAATTCCACGCCCAATCGTGCGTTGCTCCCCGCCGGTCGCTCGCGCAAGAACCGCGCCATCCGCCGCATCTGCCGCCCATACGCCGCCACCCCGATCGCAATCCCCGCAACCAGCCCGACCAGCAGCCCCACAATCATCATGCACCCATCCTACGTTTCATCTTGCTCGTGTATGTTTGGTCCCAGCGTTGCCGCGTGGGGCGGCGGGATGCATATTGCGACACGCTCCAGGCCGCTCGGCCAAGTCTTACGGTCACAATATGCATCCCGCCGCCCCACGCTCTCTTGCATGTAATCGTTACGTTTTGTGAAACTCAACCTGAGTTCGATCTACGTAACTTATCAACGATACCGAGCGGCTGGCAGGCATATCCTGTGCCCGACCGTAAGACTTGGCCGAGCGGCCCGGAGCGTGTCGGGAACAGGTTATGCCTGCCAGCCGCGGCCACCGCGAAAACTACAACAGACGCAAGTACGTCTCAAGCCAAGCCATGAAGCTCAACACACGTCACGATGGCGGTTGACGAGGAGGGCCGCGCCGACGGACAGGATGATCCAGCCGGCGAAGCAGATCAGCGCGTGCGCCCAGACCGGCATGCCGAGCGACACGCCGCCGGCCGCCGTGGCGAACAGGCCCGCGCTGTCGGCATACAGTTTCGCGTTGTTCGACGGCAACCACTGCGTAAGCTGTCCGACCCACGGCGCATACGCGGCGATCACCGACAGGACGATGTTCAGCAGCGATCCCAGGATGCCCGCGCCGACAAGCACCGCGGCGGCGATGCCGAACGCCTTGCTGCGCACGATCATCGCCAATGCGACGACGATCAGCACGAACGTGACCACGCCCAGCATCTTCAACCCGCAGAATCCCAGATAGGCGCTGAGGCTTTCCGTGTGGCGGAACCGGACACCAAGCGCCAGGCACGCCAGCTCGAGCGAGACGATCGTCACGACCATGTTCCATGCGGCCAGCAGCGCGGCCAGCAGCAGTCGGCCGGCGACGTATGATGTTTGGCCGCGACGGCCGGCGATGAGATTCTTGACGAAACCGGCATCCCAGTCATCCATCACGGCCAGTACGGCAAGCACCGCGACGATCATGGACAGTACGGAACCGTTGCCCAGTCCCGAACTGGACAGCATCGCGGTATGCGAGTCCATCATGCGGGTGGATGCCGCCAAGCCGGAGGCGGCATTGGTCGTGACCGAAACGCCGTCGGTATCGGTCTGCGCGGTTCCGGTGGCGGCGCCGAGCAGCATCAGCGTGGTGAGCAGGCCTGCGGTCAGCAGGACGACCAAAATGGTGACGACCCAGAATTTGCGGCCGTGAATGAGTCGGTACAGGTCGGAACGCAACAGGTTGATCATCGCAGGTTCCCTTCCGTGCGAGCGCCGTCCATAAGGGCGACGAAATAGTCTTCCATGTCTCGTGATTTCGCGGACAGTTCGAGAACGGTCTGGTTCGCGTCATGCAATACGCGCGAGACTTCGGCCGCATCGAATCCGCCGGATATGGTGATCGAGCCGTCCGGTTCGGCGGCGAAGCGCACCGGGGCGGCCGGGTTGCCCGTCAGACGCTCTTCGAGGATGGCGAGCGCGGTCGCGGTGTCTGCGGTGCGTACGGTGAGGCTGTCGCCGCATTCGGCCTGCACCTGTTCGGCGGTCATTTCGCGCACCATATGGCCGTTCGCGATGACGCCGTAGTGGGTGCACATGCGTTCCAACTGGTCGAGCACGTGCGAGCTGATGACGATGGTGATGCCGCGCTGCTGGTTGAGTTGGACGAGGTAGTTGCGCATGGTGCGCGCGCCGTCCGGGTCGAGGCCGTTGAGCGGTTCGTCGAGCAGGAGCAGGTCCGGCCCGCCGACGAGGGCGAGCGCCAGTCCGAGCCGCTGTTTCATGCCGAGCGAGAAGCCTCCCGTCTTCTTGCGGCCGACGTTGCCGAGACCGACCTGGTCGAGCAGGTCGCGGCAGACGGGTTTCGGGTCGGCCACGCCAAGCGCGAGCGCCTGTGCCATCATCGTGTCGAAGGCGTTCATGTGCGGCAGCAGACCGGGGTTCTCGATCAATGCGCCGACGCGCTGCACGCCGCCGGACGAACCACCGGCCCCGTTGGCCGCGTTGCCGAACAGTGCGATCTCGCCGTCGCCCGGCATGGCGAGTCCGGCGATCATCTTCATCACGGTGGACTTGCCTGCGCCGTTCTTGCCGACGAATCCGTAGATCGCGCCTTGCGGCACGGTCATGTCGAAATGGTCGACCACACGCTTGCCGGCGTACCGTTTGGCAAGCGACCGTATGCGAATCGCGTCCATCTTCCGTTCCTTTCCCTCGGTGTTCCGGACGATGAGACTCACTGTACGGAACGGATCTTGCGCAACCGTCGCGCAAGTCTCGCAGAAATCTTGCGAAAGTCTTGCGAAATCATGACGCACGACGGCGATCACACGTTGAGCTTGAAGCCGAGTCCCCAGACGGTTGTGATGTACGAGTCGGTGCCGGAGGGCTTCAATTTGGCGCGGATCTTGCTCACATGCGCGGTGACGGTGTTGTCGTCGATCATGTACGGCTCGCCCCAGCACAGTTCGTAGACCTGCTGTTTGGTGAAGACCGTGTTGGGATGGGCCATGAGCAGTTCGACGATGTTGAATTCGGTGTTGGTGAGGGATACCGGCTTATCGTCGATGGCGAATGCGCGGGCGGCGGGGTTGAGAGTCCAGCGGCCGGCGATAAGAGCGGGCATGTGATCGTCCGAAGCGACCGGTGCCGTCACCTGTTCGGTCGAGGGAGCCGAGCCGGTTGCGAGGCCGTGAGCGTAGCCGCGGCCGCGCAGTTGGGCTTCGACGCGCACGACGAGTTCGTCCAGGTCGAACGGTTTGACGAGATAGTCGTCGGCGCCGAGTTTGAGCAGGGCCACGCGGTCGGCGACGGTGTCGCGCGCGGAGATCACGATGATCGGCACGCCGGTCCCGTTCTCGCGCAGCATCGTCACCAATTGTTCCCCGTTCAATCCGGGCAGCATGAGATCGGTGACGATGCAGTCGAACCCGCAGCCGGCATCATCGCCGTCACGGCCGGTCGACGGTCCGGCCGCACCGCGTTCCAGCAACAGCCGCGCCTCCGAACCGGAGTATGCGGCCGTGCAGTCGAATCCGGCACGTTCCAGCCGCGTGCACGTCACCTCGTTGATGTCCGCATCGTCCTCAATCACCAATATGCGCGCTTCGTTCACAATCATTCAGCATACGACACCGCCCGGTTCACGGCTGGAAGTACCCTAGAATCCATGAAGCTTACTGATATTTCCCCCGCAATCGCATTGACCCCGCTCGACGGCCGTTACCACAACGCCACCGCCCCGCTCGTCGAATACCTGAGCGAGCCGGCCCTGAACCGCGAGCGCATGCGCGTCGAGGTCGAATGGATGATCCTGCTGGCGAACGGCTTCGACGGCAACGGCAACCAGCCGATCGTCGACGGCGTCAAGCCGTTCACCGAGGCCGAGCAGGCGTTCCTGCGCGCGATCCCCGAGGATTTCGGCGCCGAGGGCATCAAGCAGCATGCCGCGCACGAGGCCGTCACCCACCACGACGTGAAGGCCGTGGAGTACTACATCGACGACCAGATCGACAAGGCCCCGGCCGAGCTCGCGAACATCAACGACGCGCTCAAGACCCTCGTGCACATCGCCTGCACGTCCGAGGACATCAACAACCTGTCGATCGCCCGTTGCGTGAAAAACGCGATGGAGCAGGTGTGGACCCCGGCGTTCAAGGAGATCATCGATCATCTGGCCGAAAAGGCCGACGAGTACCGCGACAAGGCGCTGCTGAGCCTCACGCACGGCCAGCCGGCCACGCCGACCACGCTCGGCAAGGAGCTCGCGGTCTACGTCTACCGTCTCAACCGCCAGCTGAAGCACATCGAAAACCAGGAGTACCTGGGCAAGATCAATGGCGCGACCGGCACGTTCGGCGCGCATCTGGCCGCCTGCCCGGACGTCGACTGGATCGCCGTCTCGCGCGAGTTCGTCACGAACCGCATGGGACTGACCTGGAATCCGCTGACCACGCAGATCGAATCCCATGACTGGCAGGCAGAGCTGTATTCGACCGTCTCCCACGCGAACCGCATCATGCACAACCTGTGCGTGGACGTGTGGATGTACATCTCGCGCGGCGTGTTCGCTCAGGTGCCGGTCAAGGGCGCGACCGGCTCGTCCACGATGCCGCACAAGGTCAACCCGATCCGTTTCGAGAACGCCGAGGCCAACTTCGAGATCTCCTGCTCGCTACTCGACACCCTGTCGGCCACGCTCGTGGAGTCCCGCTGGCAGCGCGATCTGACCGATTCGACCACGCAGCGCAACATCGGTTCGGCGCTCGGCTACTCGCAGCTGGCCCTGTACAACCTGATGGGCGGCTTGAAGTCCATTCATCCGAACGACCATGTGATCTCGCGCGAGCTGGACGAGAACTGGGAGGTGCTCGGCGAGCCGATCCAGACCGCGATGCGCGCCTGCGAACTGCGAGGCCTGCCGGGCATGGACAAGCCGTACGAGAAGGTCAAGGAGTTGATGCGCGGCCACGAGATCAACCGCGCACAGGTCGAGGCGTTCATCGACCAGCAGTCCTTCGATCCCGAGACCGCGGCGCGTCTCAAGGCGCTCACCCCGGCCACGTACACGGGCGTGGCGAGCAAGCTGGTCGATTTCGACCGCTGACCCGCGATCCGTCAGCGCCGACCTACGCTGACTCCCCTACTCCCAACCAATCAAGCGTGACACTGATGATATCAGCTCCACGCGGCCGATTCCGCCGGCGAGCGCACCGTCTCGCCGGCGGAATCGCGTTTTACGAACGATGATCGGACGATGATGGACGAAACGATGGAACAGACCAGTACGACCGTTATCGACGACGTGCCGCCGAAGCGCATCCACGACGCCGGCGATCTGCTGCGGGCCGGAGCATCCGTGCTGCTTGCGGCCGTTGCGATGCTGTCGGCCATGTACCTGCACGGCATCACCGCCGGCGTGGAGACGGATGCGCATACGGCCGGCCAGGCGCTCAATTGGATGATCGACCTGCCGGTAACGCTTCTGCAACAACTGTCGATCGTGTCGATCGTGGTGATGGTGGTCGCGCAACTGCTGTTCAGCCGCGCGTGGATGCAGGCCGCGCTGTCGGTGCTGGCGATGTTCGGCGCCTTGGGCGCCGTATGGGGCATATCGCTGGCCGTATCCCGGTTCGGCGATGCCACGCTGGTTTCGGCGTTGAGCTCGCCGAACAGTTGGACCGGAGCCAGCCTCCTGCCCGATTTCTATGCGGGGGCGGCCGCGCTGCTGACCGCAGGCGGCCCCAGGCGCACGCGCTCCACCGTCAAATGGGGATGGAACATCCTGTACGCCGTGGCCACGCTGCTGGTGCTGCTGTCGGTCAATTCGGTGTCCGGCGTGCTGGTGTCGTTCGCGGTCGGCCGACTGATCGGCATGCTGCTGCGGTTCGCGGTCGGCACGAAGAACCAGGGCGTGTGGGGCGAGGAGCTGGTGCAGGCGTTGGCCGGCATCGACCTGCATCTGACGCGTCTGACGCGTCATGTCGACGGCGACGGCATCGACACCGGACTCAAAACGGCGCTCGACGACGATCTGGTCGAACGATCCCGCCGCTATGACGCCGAAGACGACCGCGGCCGCCATTTCGTGATCTCCGTACTGGACAGCCAGTCGCATACGGCCGGCTACATGCGCCAGCTGTGGCAGTGGATCAGGTTCACCGGCGTATCCACGCGACGCGACCGTTCGCCGCGCGAGGCGACCCAGCATCATATGGCGATGCTGCTCGGGCTGAAGAACTGCGGTCTGCCCACGCCGCGCGTCTACGGCGTGGCCGATACTGGCGAATCGTCGATTCTGGTATTGCAGGGCAGCGACGCGATCCACGAATGCAACCGCAATACGATCAGCGACGAGGATGCCGTCGCGTTCATGCGGTTCCTGTCGGTGGCGAACCGGCGAGGATACACGCACCGGCGTATCACCCCGGACACGTTGGCTCGCCTGGAGTCCGGCACGCCGATCATCGCCGGCTGGCAGAACGGCGACGACGCGAGCACGCCGGCGAACGTCGCGCTCGACCAGGTGCAGCTGCTGATCCTGCTGGCCGTGCTGATCGGGCCGGAACGTGCGGTCGCGGCCGGACGCTCCGTGTGGGGCGACGATACGGTCACGGCCTTGATCCCGTTCGTGCAGAAGGCGGCCGTGCCCAAGGCGACGCGCGATTTGGACGGCTGGGACAGGCATATGCTCGATGACCTGCGTGCGCGGCTGCATGATCTGGTGCCGCAGGATACGGCCGAGACGATGGAACCGGTGACGTTGTCGCGGTTCAGTCTGCGGTCGTTCGTCGGCATCGCGCTGATGGTCGTCGCCGTATCGGTGGTGTTCACGCAGCTCAAGCCTGACGAGGTGATCTCCGCCGTCCGCAACGCGAACCCGATGATGGCCGTGCTGTGTCTGCTGCTCGGCCTGATCGCATGGCTAGGATCGGCGTTGGAACTCGGTGCGTTTGTGGATAAGGACAAGCGCAGCCCTATGGGCGTATTCATGTCGCAGGTGGCGCAGAGCTTCGCGATGGTGTCGATGCCGGCCGGCGTCGGCCCGGCGTTCGTGAACCTGCAGTTCCTGCGCAAAAGCGGATACCGCAACACCGCCGCCACCGCGATCATGGGCGCCGTGCTGGTCGTGTATTACGTCGGCACCGTGCTGCTGACGGTGCTGGTCGGCCTGTTCACCGGCAGCGACGCGTTGAGCAGCATGATTCCGACGAACACGCTGATCGTGGTGCTCGGCATCGTGCTGATGGCGCTCGCCGTGGCGATGATGATTCCCCCGGTGCGTCATTTCGTCGCCCGCACCGTGCTGCCGTTGGTGAAGGCGTACGCCCGCCAGCTGATCGACATCCTGTCCGATCCGGTGAAGCTGCTGCCCGGCATCGTCGGCATGCTGATCCTCAACATCGCGACGGGACTGGGATTCTGGGCGGCGCTGCTGGCGTTCGGTCAGATGACCAATCCGATCGAAACGTTCTTCATCTTCATGATCGCCAATGCGATCGGCTCCTCGGTGCCGACCCCGGGCGGTCTGGGCGGCGTCGAGGCGGCGCTGACGGTGTCGTTCGGCGCGATGGGCGTGCCGGCCGGCGTCGCATTGTCCGCCACGCTGCTGTACCGCGTGGTGTTCTTCTGGATTCGTATCCCGCTGGGCGCGGGCGCGATGCGCTGGCTGGACAAGCGCAACCTCATCTGACATCGTGTGTTCCAATGGTCGGCATCCCCTCTCAGCCCAATGTTCAAGCCCTTTGCGGGGCAATCGGACAGTCCCTGCGGGTGATATGGGGTCCTCGGTGTCCAAATATGCCGGTTTCAGGGTAAATTCACTCGAAAACCCTTGAAAAATGCGGTATTTGGCAAGATCGTGCGCTATTATTCAGTATGAACGTGTGAATGGTTCGACCTAGGAGGACCATTCCCTGACTCAAGAAGGATGCTTTATGGCATACAACAAGTCTGATCTCGTCTCGAAGATCGCCCAGAAGTCCAACCTGACCAAGGCCCAGGCCGAGGCGGCTGTCAACGCTTTCCAGGACGTGTTCGTCGAGGCCATGCAGTCCGGCGAAGGCCTGAAGCTGACCGGTCTGTTCTCCGCTGAGCGCGTCAAGCGTGCCGCCCGTACCGGTCGCAACCCGCGTACCGGCGAGACCATCGAGATCCCGGCCACCTACGGCGTGCGCATCTCCGCTGGCTCCCTGCTGAAGAAGGCCGTCACCGAGTGAATCACCGAGTAAGCGGTTCCGCTCGGTAGTCTCGGCAACGACTGACGAGAAAGCCCCGACCATAGACGGTCGGGGCTTATTCATATCCCGTATTTATATCCGCAGCGCGTTCGACCGGCGTTCCACGGCTACAGCGCGCGCATCAGTTGTTCGTATTCCGCGGTCGGCTCTCCCGCGAACGGGTCCAGCATCACGACTTCGCGATGTTCGGAGCCGGT
The DNA here is from genome assembly GCF_056357555.1 of Bifidobacterium sp. LH_230. Lineage (NCBI taxonomy): Bacteria > Bacillati > Actinomycetota > Actinomycetes > Bifidobacteriales > Bifidobacteriaceae > Bifidobacterium > Bifidobacterium sp. LH_230. The sequence goes on along the minus strand of NZ_JBKEWJ010000002.1, from coordinate 58,410 downwards.
CAGCGTCACTCTCGTCCAATCGCAGGAGAACTGCGCACCGGACGCCAACGCTGCGGCGACGAACCGTCCGCGCAGCGCGGCCCTCGTATCGGCCGGAGGATCGGTCAGCGCCTGCCGCGCATCCCGATCATCCACCAGTCGCATCATCGCGCCCCGCCGCAGCAGAGAGTCATACAGCGTTCCATTGACGATGTCATGGTAATCCATGTCAAGCTGTTCGAGCTTCGATTGCGCAACCTTGCCGGCATGCCGGGCCTGCAGAGCGTCGAACAGGCGCAGTTTCGCCGCCCAGTCGATGCGGTCGGCCAGATCGGCGCTGCGGGCGGACTCCAGGACAGACAGCACGTGCCGCCATTCGCTGAGAATACGGTCCGCCGTATCATGCGGCAACGCCGCGTTCATCGCGTCGGCATGGTCGCGCATGAACCGTTCGACGATCCGCAGATAGCCACGCTGGATGTCCAACGCGCCCACGTCGCGGCCGTCGGCCAATCGCAGCCGCGCCGTGCGGCAGGTCAGGTCACGACTGACCGCACGATTCGCAGCCCCGGCATCGGCCAGCGCGAACGATGCGAAACCACTGTCCTGTCCCCGACGAGCCGCCTCCTCGATCACGCACAGCACCAGATGAGTCACGGCGAGCTTCATCCACGTCGCCCACTGCGAACGGTTCGAATCCCCGATGATCACATGCAGACGGCGGAACTCCTCCGGATCGGCGTGCGGCTCGTCACGCGTGTTGACCATCGGACGCGACCGCGTGGTGGCCGAAGATACCGCCTCGTCCAGATAATCCGCCCGCTGCGTGATCTCGAATCCCTCGTCGGTGACACGGCCGGCACCCGTGTACAGCTGCCGGGTGATGAGAAACGGCAACAGCTCATGTTCGACCTGTTCAAGCGAGACGAACCGGCGAACCAGATAGTTCTCATGGCATCCGAACGAATGACCGGCCGAATCGGCGTTGTTCTTGAACACATGCACGCGCAGGCGCTCGCCGTATCCGCCGTCACGCAGCCGCTGCTGGGCCTGTGCCGCGAGCCGGCGCATCACCAGTTCGCCAGCCAAGTCCTGAGCGAGCGCATCCTTGGGGTCCCGGGCTTCGGCGGTCGCGTATTCGGGGTGCGATCCGACGTCGAGATAGAGGCGCGAGCCATTGGTCAGATACGTGTTCGTGGAGCGCGACCGCGAGACGATCGGCTGAAACATCATCATCGCGACCTGACCGGCGTCGACCGGCCGGCTCGCGCCGGTCACCGATACACCGTATTCGGTCTCCACGCCGAATATTCGGGCGAATCCTTCGAACTGCGGGGACAGCGGCACCGTCGCGCCCGGCCCGCTGTTGCCGCTGTCGCGCAGCTGCGGCATCACTCGCCGCCTTTTTGCACGAAGCTGTTCACATACTCCTCGGCATTGGTCTCCAGCACGGATTCGATGTCGTCAAGCACCGAATCCAGCACATCGCCGGCCTCCTGCGCCTTGGCGGCTTCCACACGCGTGGTTTCCTCGCGCTGTTCGGCGGCCTGCTCGGCCTTGCCCTGCACGAATTCCTGAGGCATAGCTCCCTCCATCCCTACATAACAGACATGCTCCCCTTGGGAAGGACCCGAGGGGAGCAATCGTTGGCGATCACGATACGATCATAACCGTTTCGTCACTGCAGGTACGGCCGCAGCTCATCGATGATCAGGCCGTTCGACGCGACGATGTCGTTGCCGCGGCGCCAATGCACCTGGCCGCCCTTCCACGTGCGCAGCTTGGCCTGTGCCTCCCAGCACACGACCGCGCCGGCGGACACGGCGGGCACGTCCCACTTGTGCAGGTGTGGCTCGAAATACGCGTCGTAGGTGCCGTCCGCGACCTTGCACAGGTCGAGCGAGGCCGGGCCGATGCGTTTGATGTCGGCCGGCTGACCGGCGATCGCGCTCACCACGTCAAGCGCGCGCTTCGATTCGGACGGAACATACGACATGCCGTAGCTGACCACCGATCCTTCCAGATGCGCGGTGGTGGACGGCATGATCTTCTCGCGTTTCTCGCCGACCGCGGTTTTGCGGATGCGGATGGCGCCCTGGCCGCGCGCGGCCAGATAGGTCAGGCCAAGGCCGGGCGCGTGCACGACGCCGAGGATCGGCTGGGCGGACAGCTCCTCGTTGAACTCGAACAGCGAGATCGTGATGGCCCATTCGGGCATGTTGCGCGTGTAGTTGATGATGCCGTCGATGTTGCCCACGCACCAGTAGCGCTCCCCCGGATGACATTCGGCGGGACGGTCCTGCCACAGCCCGTTGAAGTTCTCCACGTACGAGATGCGGTTGGTGATGAACCGCACGAGACGGTCGTCGACATCCAGCGTCGACGGCTTGTCTTCGGCCAGATGCAGCCCTTTGAGATCACGCGGGTTCATCTGGTCGCCCAGCGCATGCCGTCCCGCGTCCTGCGCGATGCGCGCCACCTCCAGAGCAAGTTCTCTCAGTTCCATGTGTCTCCTCGTTTGCCGCCGGCTACCGGCGTTACGTGTATATGTTCGATGGTCATGGTGCCAAGAGCCCGGCGTGCCGTCTTCCTCTGTGCCCTTGTGCGAAATGTACAGTTACCATGTTCGATTTTATCTGGAAGTGGTGATGATTGCAGAGAGCCTCGACAGCGTTTCCGCCGCGCTCGAACATTCGTCCACAATCCGTTCACACGTTGTTCGATCGAACCGGTGCGGGTCGGACATGTCCAGCGTGAACAGATCGGATTGGCGGATCTGCGGACGGCTGGCGTTGCCGTACCAGTCGACGTCGTCCACCGCGTCGGGATGCGCGCGCACCGTCAGATGCGACCAGGATGCGGCGACGACCTGCTCGGGATACCGATTGACGATTTCGGCACGCAGCCAGGCGCGGGTGTCTTCGGGCGCCTGTTCGGCCGCCGCGGCGACCTGCGTATCCGTATTGACCCGTTCGGTATGCGAGCGCAGCTTGGCGAACACCGAACGCGCCGGATCGAGCGCGGCCCAGCTCAGATCAACGGCCTTGAGCTTCGGGTCGTGCCAGCTGCCGGAGCTTTTGCGCCGCAGTTTCTCGAGCAGCTGCCATTTGAACAGCCATTCGATGCGGCTCGCCTCCGCGCTCAGCGTCAGTCGATGGTCGTCGTCGGCGTGCCGGATCGCGCCGGTGTCGGCGAGCGCCTGCCCCCACATCGCCATGATCGAGCGCGTCGGCTTGTCGGGCCAGACCGGCTCGCCGCTGGTGTCGGTGCCGTATACCATTGCAGCCACCGCGTAGACGGCGGCACGCAATGCGACCTGTATCTGCCACGCGGTCATCGCGCCGCCGTGTTCCATCGGCAACGGTTCGGCGAGCGTCAGGTCGTGCGAGACGGCGTGCATGGCGGCGACCGGGTCCGCAAGTTCGATCTGTTCGAACAGATCGTCCATGTCAAGCCCGGCTTCGTCGGCATGCTCGGCCAGCCACAGCAGCATCGAGGTCGTGCCGAGCTTGAGCGTCTGCGGCACGTCCATGCGGTTCGCGTCGCCGACGATCACGTGCAGGCGACGGTATTGGTCGGTGCTGTGCGATTCGTCGCGCGTGTTGATGATCGGCCGGTCGAAGGTGGTCTGCAAGCCGACCTTCATGTGGAAGTAGTCAGCGCGCTGGCTCAGCTGGTAGCCGTCCGTTTCGCTGTGTTCGCCGATGCCGACGCGGCCGGAGCCGGTGTAGATCTGCCGGGTGACGAAGTGCGCGGTCATGAGTCGCGCGACCGTGTCGAACGGCACCGAACGCAGCATCATGTAGTTTTCGTGCGTGCCCCAGCTGGCTCCTTTGCCGTCGACGTTGTTGCGGTGCAACACGATCGGACGACCGGTGACGTCGGCGGCCTTGCGCGCGGCGGCCAGCATGATGATGTCGCCGGCGTGGTCGTAGCGCACCGCCTCGAACGGATCGGTGGTTTCGGGCGCGGAGTATTCGGGATGCGCGTGATCGACGTAGACGCGGCCGCCGTTGGCGGCGATCACGTTGACGATGTTGAGCTGCGGCGCGTCGGTGAGCATGTCGGGACGAGCCGCGGCACGCTCGAGTCTGGTACCGCGCGCGTCGTTGACCGGGTCCTCCTGCCGGTAGTCCCAGCGGATATGCGCGTTGCGTTCGGTCGCTGCCGCGCCGACCACGTCGAAAGACAGCTGCACGGGATTGGCGTGCTGCCCGTCGGCGCGCGACACGGCGTATTCGGTTTCGGTGCCCATCACTCGTCTGACGCTCATCGGTTCCTCCCCGGACGACTCAATCGGTTCTGGTACGAATAGTATTCGTCGCGCGTAACGATCGCCACTTCTGCCGTGGAGCCCCGGCACCGTATCCGGAACCGCGCGCCATCCCGGTGACATCGTTTGCTTGACGACCGGTAATTAGGACACGCCGACTGTGAGCGCTCCCAACATACGAATCACGACGTTTTGTCGACGATCCGCGCGCGACATCTCCGTATCGTCTGCTCTCGCCGTTATGATTCCAGTGTCTACAGGCATTCGGAACTATCAAAGGAGAGCCATGTCCACCCTTGCCGTCGATATCGGAGGAACCAAGATCGCCGCCGCCGTGTGCGATGAAAACGATGCCATTGTGCAGCGTTGGCGCGTGCCCACCCCGATGGATGCCGATGCGATCAACCAGAACATCGCCAGCGTCTACCGCGAGGCCATCGCCGCCGGCCATGACATTCAGGCGATCGGCGTCTCCGCCGCCGGCAACGTCGGCGCGGACCGCAAGACCATGACCTTCGCCGCGAACATCCCGGCCTGGATCAACTATGACCTGTCCGAGCACATCGGCGAGCTCATCGACCATGCGGTGCCGGTCATCATCGAGAACGACGCGAACTGCGCCGGCTGGGGCGAATACGTGCACGGCGCCGGCCAGGGCAGTCGCAACATGGTGGCGCTGACCGTGGGCACCGGCCTCGGCGGCGCGATCGTCATCAACGGCGAGCTGTACCGCGGCTCCTTCGGCATGGCCGCCGAGATCGGCCACCTGCCGATGGTCCCGGACGGCGACCACTGCGGCTGCGGTCTGCGCGGCTGCGCCGAACGCTACACCTCGGGCACCTCGCTCGAGAACTTCGCCAAGTCGGCCGTCCGCCGTCGCCCGCAGGACGCCAAGCGCCTGCTGGAGCTGTGCGGCGGCGACATCACCAAGCTGGAGGGCCCGATGGTCTCGCAGGCCGCCCAGGAGGGCGATGTGCTCGGCCTGTACGCCTTCAACAAGATCGGCGAGTGGCTGGGCCGCACGATGGCCGCGACCGCCGCGGTCCTCGATCCGGACATCTTCGTGATCGGCGGCGGCGTGGTGGCCGTCGGCGACATCCTGCTCGAGCCGGCACGCTACAACTACGCGCGTTTCCTTGAGGGCAGCGCCTACCGCGGCCACGCGAAGATCGTCGCCGCCACGGCCGGCCAGGACGCCGGTCTGATCGGCGCGGCGAACCTCGCCCTGCGCTAAGCGGAGCCTCACGGCAGCTCATGGCTGGTTCCCGGGATTGCGCACGAACGATCCCGGGAACCAGCCATGTTCGTTTTGTCGCACAGAACGGCCATGTTCCAAGGCACATCGATGTGCGAATGTTCATGTATGTCATTATTCCGGTTCCCGGGATTTCCCGGACCGATCCCGGGAACCAACACGCGCTGACAGCGCAACCCCCTTTCTCGAACTATGGTGGTAGGTATGAAGATTCTTTTCGTCTGCACCGGTAACATCTGCCGCTCCCCTATGGGCGAGCTGATGCTGTCGCATTATCTCAATGATCCCGATATCGAAGTGGACAGCGCCGGCACGCGCGGCCTCGACCAGCATGCCATCGACCCGTCCAGCGCCAAGCTCATGGAGCAGGCCGGCATCGACCCGAGCGCGTTCCGTTCCAAGCGAATCACCCCGCAGCTGGCCGATTCGGCCGATCTGATCCTGTGCTTCGAGCCGCACCAGCGTCAGGACATCGCCACGATCGCACCGCGCGCCAGCCGTCGCACGTTCCTGCTGCCCGATTTCGCGAACATGTGCGCCTACTGCGCCCAGCAGGGCTTCATCACCGGGGCGACCCGCAAGGAGCGCATCGAATCGGTCATCGACAACGCGTCGATGATCCGCCCGATGCTGCCCGCCCCGATGTCCATCGAGGACCCGCACCGCAAGGATTTCCCGGTGTTCCAGAAGGCCTACGACCAGATCAGCCAGGCCCTGACCATAATCGCCAAGGCCACCGCCTGACAACGCCTCATATCCCCCGCAAACGCAGAAGGCCGTGGCACCCATCAACAATCATGGGTGCCGCGGCCTTCCTATATCAGCTCAGGTCACTTCGCGCGGCGAGCGCCGGACTTCTTGCGGCTCTTGCCCTTCTTACGGTTCGACTCCTCGTCGTCATCGTAGTAGTAGTTGCCGTAGCTGCTCGTCTTCTTGCTTTCCTTGGCGAAGTTGAAGACGAAACCGGTCACCGACACGTCGAGGTTGTCAAGCTGGGCGGCGATGTCGCGCAGCTCGCGCTTATCGGTCACGTCGCGGCCGGAGACCAGCACGATGCCGTTGCCCATCGCGCCGAAGATGGCGGCGTCGTTGGCCACGATCATCGGCGAGGTGTCGACGAGCACATAGTCGTACTGCGTGAGCGCCTGCTTGATCAGCTCCTTCATCGTCAGCGAGTTGAGCAGCGCGGACGCGTTCGGCGGCTTCGGGCCGGCGGGCATGATGTGCAGGTTCGGCTTCCAGTAGCGCTGCACGACGTCCTTGACGGCGGCCTGGCCGGACAGCACGTGGGCCAGGCCGGCGTTGCCTTCAAGGGAGAGCTTGTCGGCCACGGACGGGTGACGCAGATCGGCGTCGATGAGCAGCACGCTCGCGCCGTTTTCGGCCAGGGTCGCCGCGATGTTGCACGACGTGGTCGTCTTGCCTTCGTTCGGGCTGACGGACGAGATCACAACCAGACGGGACTTGGTGCCTTCGACCGGCTGCGTGAACGACAGGTTGGTGCGGATACGGCGGTATTCCTCGGCGATCGAGCTGCTCGGCGCGGAGATGATGACCGGCACGGACCCCTTGAGGTTCTCATCGTCCGGAATACGGCCCATGATCGGCGCGTCGATGATCTCCTGCAGATCGTGCGCCTCCTGGATGCGCGTCGACAGCAGGTCCTTGATCAGCGCCACGAACACGCCGAGGATGGCGCCGACGACGATGCCGATCGCCATGTTGAGCGCCACCTTCGGCGAGCTCGGCGAAGTCGGCTCATACGCCTGCTGCACGACCGACAGCTTGACCGGCGACTTCTGATCGGACGCATACAACGAGTTCTGCACCACGGAACTGAGCGACTTGGCCACGGCGTTCGCGATGGCCGCGGACTGCTGCGGGGAGGCGTCCTCGACCGTGATGTTGACGAACGCGGTCTGAGACGGGTTGGTCACGGTCAGCTGGGCGGCAAGCTGCTTGACCGTCACGGTCAGGCCCAGATCGTCGATGACCGGCTGCAGCACCGATTCGGTGGTGGCCAGCGTCGGGTACGACTTGATCTGGTTGGAAATGTAGGAGCTTGCGCTGTTGATGGTCGAGATGTCGCCGCTGTTCGGCGCCGAATCGCTGTACGTGGCGAACACCTGCGCCGTGGACGAGTACTTCGGCGGGGTCAGCAGCGTATAGGCGCAGACCGCGGCGAATACGACCACGAATGTGATGATCGCGGCGATGACATGCTTGCGGATGATCCGCAGCATATCCATCAGGGTGACGCCACCGTCACGGCCCTCGGCCGGCTCGGCCTGAAGCTGGCCGGTCTGAGGTTCGTTGTTCTCTGTGGAAACCACGAGATTCTCCCTTATCAATCAATGTGCACACAAAACACATCGATACTATCAATCACCCTGTACCCCCTTGTCGAATCGTCTCGTTTCCCTCACACATCGTTCATCCAGTACGCCGTCCGGCACAGATTCCACATATTCACTTGCTAAGGTACGAGACAGCATCAATGAGAGGAAATCATTCGCATGACCGCATCGTCCGCATCCGCATCCACGCAACCGCCCCGGCCGCTTGAGCCGCTGCACCGCGGCGACATGACCGAACGGGTCAGCCGCATCACCATCACGCCGTCCGACATGCTGCTGTTCGCCGCCGTCGCCATGCTGCCGTTCGATGGCACCAGGGTCGGCATCGCGCTGCCGTATTGGACGCCGATATCGCCGTGGCTGTTCGCCCTGTACGCGATCGTCAACTGGCGATATCTGCGCGACACCGCGCGCCGCTTCCTGCCGTTCTTCCTGTTCCCCGTGTTGTTGGCGGCGATGTCGGTGTACGGCTGGCAGACGATCGGCATGCAGCCCGCGGCGATCGCCAAGTCGCTGCTGTCGGTGCTGCTCGGCCTGTCAGGCCTTGCCTCGCTGGATATCGGCATACGGCTCAAGCAGGTGCCGGTACGGCCGCTCGTCACCACATTGTTCGCGGCGTATATCGTCGCGTTCGCCACCGGTGTGCTGCAATACGTCGCCTTGGTCAAGCATTGGGACTGGCAGCCGGTCAGGGTCTATTTCTGGCAGCTGATCTACCGGTATTACGCCAGTACGAGGCCGCAGTTCATGTTCGCCGAGCCGAGCTATATCGGCATGCATCTGTTCGGCGTGCTGCTGCCCGTCTATTGGCTGACACGTGACCGTCGCATCGGCGTGCTGGTGCCGGCGTTCGCGATCGGCGCGATCGCGATGGGATCGGGCACGCGCATCGTGCTGGATTCTATCGTGGCCGCGTTCCTGTGGCTGGTGTCGGCCGTGAATTTCCGTTCGCGCCGAGTGACCGTGGGATTCGTGGGCGCGATGAGCCTGATGGCGGGCGGCGGCATCAGCGCGGTGATGTTCAATCCGCGTCTCAATTCGCTGGCCACGAACGGCATGCTGGCGGGAGACGGTTCGATGAGCGCGAGGATCTTCCATATGCTCGCGCCGATGTGGGCGTGGAAGCATGATCTCATGCATCTGCTGTTCGGCTGGGGTTCGGGCAACATCTACGCGGCCGTCCGTACCGGATATGCGGGGGCGAGACGCTGGTACGACGCGCACGGCGGCATGAAGAACGCCGAGATCGACGGATTGGCGAAGGCTCCGGTCAATACGTTCACGATGAGCGCGTATGCGAGTTTCATTACGGAATTCGGTCTGCTGTGCTTTGCGCTGCTGGTGGTGATGATGCTCGTGCATGTCAGCGTGCACCATTCGTGGAGCAGACAGACCGTATGCTGGATCATTCTGGTGGCGTATCTGTATATTCAATTCGAGGCATACGCGTTTTATGCGTTGCCATTGTTCATCTGGATTACGGGGACGAATAACGCCGACAATAACCCTGATGTTTCGGTACCACATCATAAGCGTATATCGATTAGAACCGTACGGTAATTGTTATGAATATCGCGATAGATATATCGGATATATCGTTGATATTTTTTACTGATTTTGAATGAATTGGATGCAAATTGACGGTACAATTATAGCTTGAATGGAGTATCGATTATTCGATAAAATTATCACGACAATAAGGAGCGCATTATGGCGTCTGCATTGCAGGGATTTGAGGAAGTGCGTCTGGTCAAGCCGGCCGGCAAAACCGTGATGACGGTCACCTCGGGCGCGGTGAAGTTCAACAAGGCCACCGCCATCGAACTGGGCTATCCGGCGTACGTGAAGGTGCTCATCAACGAGAAGACCCGTCAGATCGCCGTCACCCCGACCACTGCCAAGGCCGAGAACTCGGTGAAGTTCAGCAAGCCGGAAGGCAAGCAGACCGCGTCGATCAGCGTGAAGGACGCCACGCTCGTCGCCGCCATCGGCCAGTACTTCGAGCTGGCTGACGCGCCGGAGGGCGAGATCGCGTTCCAGTCGGTCAACGGCACCGTCTATCCGAACGACAAGGCCGTGATCTTCGACGCCGCCAACGCGACAGCCGGCACGATGAAGCGCCGCGGCCGCAAGAAGGCCGAATGATCCGCTGACCGAGCAACGCATGCCGTCGCATGTCGCCCCGCACAGCGCACGCATCGCAATGGCACAGATACGACGAACGGCCGGTGGCTCTCCCGTCACCGGCCGTTCACGTTTGCATTACATGATCCTTACGCTTGTTACAAAACGCCCTGCCGTTTTTTACGTGAGGCCGATAGACTGCTGGCATTGCATGAACCGCTAGCCAAGAGATCGGAAGTTGAACGTCATGACACATGCTGAAGCGCTTACGCCATTGGAGCATCTGGTGAAGGTCCTGCGGCTTGGGGAGCCGTCGGAATACCGCGGGCATATGTACATCAACGGCGAAAGCCTGTACTTCCCGACTGGTCGTGTCTACGGCGGCCAGGTGATCGCGCAGTCGATCATCGCGGCGTCGCGCACCGTCGATCCGGATCGTCTGCCGCATTCGATCCACGGCTATTTCATTTCGGCCGGAGACATCCGGCAGGATCTGCTGTTCGACGTCGAGAAGCTGCGCGACGGACGGTCGTTCTCGGCCCGGCGCATCAACGTGACGCAGTCGGAGGGGCCGATCCTGACGGCGATCGCCAGCTTCCAGCAGACCGGACAGTCGGGTGTCGAGTTTTCCGATCCGATGCCGGACGTGCCCGATCCGGAGTCGCTGACAAGCGCGAAGGAACTGATGACCCCGTATGCGGAGCATTCCCCGTTCGCCAAGTTCTATGCGGAGAAGTCGCCGTTCGACATCCGTCACGTGACGCGCACGATCATGCTGGGACCGGACAAGGAAAGCGCGAAACAGGATTCCGGTTCGCAGATGGTGTGGATGAAGGCTGACGGCACGGTCGAGGTGCCGCAGGTGATGCATCGCGCGATGCTGGCCCTCGGCTGCGACCAGCTCATGATGGAACCGGTGCTGCGTCGCGCAGGGCTCAGCATTTCGACGCCGGGTATCTCGTACGCGTCGATCGACCATTCGATGTGGTGGTATCGCGACGTGGACATCAACCAGTGGCATCTGTACGTGCAGGACACGCCGACCGCCGCCCACGGGCGCGGACTCGGCTCCGCGAAGGTGTATTCGCGTGACGGCGAACTGGTCGCCGTGATCGCGCAGGAGGCCATGATCCGCGTCCCGCAGGCGTAACGGCTACGGCCTCGACTTGACGGCCGCCGGCGCAATGCCGCGCTGGCGGCGCGCAGCCTCCTTCATCTTGGCGCTTTCCGGGCCGTCCATCGGCGGCAGCTGGCACAGCCACTCCCCGACGATGCCGATCACCATATCGGCCACGCACACCGCGCACGCGATCGCACATTCGAGGATCGCCTGCGCGTAATACTGCGCTTCGGCATGGTCGATGATCATGAGGATCTGCCCGCCGTACCATCCGGCGAGAGCGGCCCCGACCAGACCGAGCGACTTGGCCAGCACCAGCGTGGACACGGCTTTCTGCGGGTCGAGCGGCTTCAGCGCGGCGCGTTTGCACGGGTCGGTCGTCGCGTATTTGTGTACCTGCAATGCCATGACCAGCACGCTCACGCCGAGCAGCAACAGCAGCGCGGAGATGAACCACGGCACGCCGATCAGCGCGAATCCGGTCGCCTCATCGTATTTGGCGAGCAGCGCACCGCCGATCAAACCGCATACGATGGCGATGAGGTAGTACCACCACGGTGTCCGGTGTGCCTTCATAGCGTTCCTCCGATGATCCAATGATCCGTGAGCAGTCCGACGCGATCGGCGTCCGGAGCCGTCGCGAGCAGGAAGGAGACGGGGTCGCCGCCGAGGCGCGCATCCGGGTCCATGTCGAGCCACGGGGCGAGCACCGCCGCATGCCGGCTCGCGCTCGGCCACGGCACTCGGCAGTCCGGTTCGTCCGAGGTCACGCCGGCCATATCGATCAGGTCGAGGTCGAGCAGACGATGATACCGCGGATCGTGAGGCGAAAGATCATTGTCCGCGACGGCGGCCACGACGGACTGTTCGATGCCGCCGAGCACGCCGATCAGTTCGCGCGCGCCAAGGTTCGTGGTCAGCTGCACGACGGCCGCCATCGCGTCCGGTCCTTCGAAGTTGCTCACATGGTAGAGCGGCGAGATGCCGTCGATCTGCGTGCCCGGCACGCCGTCGATCGCGACGATCGCGGAGCGGAACAGATGCTCGGCGTCATGCGACGTGCTGTCCATCGACACGACCGCGGTGCGGAACACCGGATCTTGCGAGGTCGCGTCGGCGCTGCGTCCGGCGATCCCGTCGTCGTGCCGTCCGGACACGCAGGCCGGCGCGGCGACGTCCAGTGAATCCGCCTCATCGTCCCGTTCGTTGCCGCCGGTCATCCAGCCGGCATCGCCACGCTGCACGTCGTCCCGGTCGGGAGCCGCGGCGAGCAGGTCCGCGACCGCTCCCCCGTGAGGCCCCGCGAGCTCGGCTCCGGGGTCGAGCGCATGCCACGGCGCGAGCACGAACGCCCGCTGCCATGCGCGCGGATGCGGCAGGGTGAGATTCGGGTCGTCGCTGACGACGTGGTCGTAGTCGATGATGTCGAGGTCGAGCGTGCGCGACGACCAGTGCGACTCGCGCGTGCGCCCGTGTGCAGCTTCGATCGACTGCAGTCCGGCGAGCAGGTCGGCCGCCGACAGCGTGGTCGTGATTTCCGCCACGGCGTTGAGAAAGTCCGGTGTGCCGTCGGCCATGCCCCATGCGGCGGTGCGGTACAGCGGGGAGACGCCGGTGACCTGCGTGCCGTCGAGACCGTCGATGCCGGCGACGGCCGCGCGCAGGGTCGCCGCCACGTCGCCGATGTTGCCGCCGAGCGCGATGACCGCATGGTGGACATCGGACGATGACGACGACTGTGCGGCCGGACGTCGAGTCGTGTCCGCGTCGTCGCGGCTGCGGCTGATGGAGACGGCCACGTCGGCGAACGGCACGGTGATCGGCGCATTCGGCTTATGCACGGTGATATCGACGGACCGTACGAGTTCGTGCTCGGTGAGGATCGCGTCGGCGATGCGGGCGGCAAGCCGTTCGATCAGATCGACGTGCTCGCCTTGGATGATGTCGACGATCCGTTCGGCGACCAGTCCGTAGTTGACGGTGTCGTCAAGGTCGTCGCTGTGGCCGGCGCGGGCCAAGTCGACGTGCAGTACGGCGTCCACGACGAACGGCTGGGGCTGCTCGTGTTCGAAGTCGAGCACGCCGTGCGTGCCGTCCGCCCGCACGCCGGTCAGACGAATCGTGTCCATCATCATTCTCCTTGCGATAGGCTTCAGTGCTGCGCGGAACGCCACTGCTGTCCGACGGCCACGGCGGCGCGGCTGCGGCGCACGTCGTGCACGCGCACGGCCCACGCGCCGTGTTCGGCGCTCAGGGCCGAGATCGCGGCGGTCGCGTTGTCGCGGTCGTCCATGTCAGGTTCGCTGAATCCGGCTTCTGCCAGCACGGCCGAGACGAACCGCTTGCGCGACGCACCGATGAGCACCGGATAGCCGGTGTCCTCGAACGCTTGCAGGCCGGCGAGCAGTGGCAGGTTGTGCTCGATGCCGGGCTTGGAGAAGCCCAGACCCGGGTCGATGACGATACGTTCGGGTTTGACGCCGGCCTCGAGCACCGCGTCGACCTGACGCATGAGCTCGTCCTTGACATCCCTGAGCACGCCGTGCTCGTAGTGCGAAGTGTCGGCGTCGGGCGTCGCGCCCTTCGCGCCGGCGAGCCAGCCGCGCCAATGCTGCACGATGTACAGGCAGTCGTGGTCGGCGACGACGTGCGGCAGTTCCTTGTCGAGTGTGCCGCCGGAGACGTCGTTGATGATCTGCGCGCCGTCCTCGAGCGCGGCCGCGGCAACAAGCGCGCGGGTCGTGTCGATCGACAGGATCGCATCGTGATGGCCGAGTTCACCGCCGAGCAGCGCCTTGACCGCGCCGGTGACGCGAGCGAGCTCGTCGGCTTCGGACACGCGCTTGGCGCCGGGTCGCGTGGATTCCGCGCCGATGTCGATGATGTCGGCGCCGTCGTCCAGCATCGCGAGGCCGTGCTCGCGCGCCTTGGCCGGGTCGAGCCACAAACCGCCGTCCGAGAACGAGTCCTCGGTGATGTTGAGCACGCCCATCACGAGCGTGCGGTCGGTGTCATGCAAGCCTTGCAGATCAGTCATGTCGTATCCCCTTCCAAACGATTTACATCAGTGCTGCGCCATGATCAGGCTCATGGCCTCGGCGCGAGTGGCGGGATTGCGCATCACGCCGCGCACGGCCGAGGTGACGGTGCGCGAGGCGGGCTTGTTCACGCCGCGCATCGCCATGCACATGTGCTCGCATTCGGTCACGACGATCACGCCCTTGGCGTTCGCGTATTCCATCAGCGCGTCGGCCACCTGCTGGGTGATGCGTTCCTGCACCTGCGGGCGGCGCGCGTACAGTTCCACGAGGCGCGCCAGTTTGCTCAGCCCCACGACCTGTCCGTTGGACGGAATGTATCCCACATGCGCCACGCCGTGGAACGGCAGCAGGTGATGCTCGCACACCGAGAACAGTTCGATGTCGCGCACGAGCACCATCTCGTCGGTTTCGACCGGGAACCGCTTGGCCAGCACCTCCTGCGGGCCCTTGTCGAGTCCCGCGAAGATCTCGCGTCCCGCGCGCGCGATGCGGTCCGGGGTCTCCAGCAGCCCCTCGCGGTCCGGGTCCTCACCGATCGATTTCAGGAACAGGCGCACCGCCTGCTTCACGCCTTCCTCGTCATATGCCATACGTCTTCTCCTCACATACAAGTTGCGGCGTGCCGTCGATGCAGCACGCCGCAACTTCAATCATTCATACCGTCTCACTCGCCGGGCTTCATGCCGACCGAACGCTTGAGCGACTCGGGGATCTCCACCGGCGGCAGGTCCGAATCCGGCCGGCGGTCGTTCGACAGCCACACCGGGCGCTCCGGAGCCTTGCGGATCTTCGAGAAGATCTCGGCCAGCTCCTTCTCGTTCAACGTCTCCTTGACGAGCAGCTGACGCACGAGTTCGTCGAGCACGTCGCGGTTCTCGTTGATGATCGTCCACGCCTCGTTGTGCGCGGTTTCGACCAGCTGGAGCACCTCCTCGTCGATGATCTCGGCGGTCTGATCGGAGTACTTGTGCGGGGCGAGCGCGTCGTAGTCGGCGCCGTTGGTGTCCTCGGTACCCCACTTGATCGCGCCGAGCTTCTTCGAGAAGCCGTATTCGAGCACCATCGTGCGGGCGATGGCCGTGGCCTTTTCGATGTCGTTGGACGCGCCGGTGGTCGGATCGTGGAACACGATCTCCTCCGCGGTGCGGCCGCCCATCGCGTACGCCATCTGGTCGAGCAGCTGGTTGCGGGTCTGCGAGTAGCGGTCGGAGGTCGGCATGACGGCCGTGTAGCCGAGCGCGCGGCCTCGCGGCAGGATCGTGACCTTGGTGACCGGGTCGGTGTTGTGCAGCGCGGCGGCGACGAGCGCGTGGCCACCCTCGTGGTAGGCGGTGTTGCGCAGTTCGTCGAGCGCCATGCCCTTGGACTTGCGCTTCGGACCGGCCTGCACGCGGTCGATGGCCTCGTCGATCGCACGGTTGTCGATCAGCTGGGCGCCGGCGCGGGCGCACAGCAGCGCGGCCTCGTTGAGCACGTTGGCGAGGTCCGCGCCGGTGAAGCCCGGCGTGCGCACGGCGACCATGTGCAGGTCGACGTCCGGCACGAACGGCTTGCCCTTGGCGTGCACCTTGAGGATCTGCTCGCGGCCTTCGAGGTCCGGTGCCTCGACGGCGACCTGCCGGTCGAAACGGCCCGGGCGCAGCAGCGCGGGGTCGAGCACGTCGGGACGGTTGGTCGCAGCGATGATGATGAGGTTGGTGTCGTTGTCGAAGCCGTCCATCTCGACGAGCAGCTGGTTGAGCGTCTGCTCGCGCTCATCGTGGCCGCCGGACATGCCGGAGCCGCGCTTGCGGCCGACGGCGTCGATCTCGTCGATGAAGATGATGGCAGGCGCGTTCTTCTTCGCCTCGTCGAACAGGTCACGCACGCGGGACGCGCCGAGGCCGACGAACATCTCCACGAAGTCGGAGCCGGCCATCGAGTAGAACGGCACGCCCGCCTCGCCGGCGATGGCGCGCGCGAGCAGCGTCTTACCGGTGCCCGGAGGGCCGTACAGCAGCACGCCGCGCGGGATGCGCGCGCCGAGCGCCTTGTACTTGGACGGGTCCTTGAGGAAGTCCTTGATCTCCTCGACCTCCTGCACAGCCGCATCCTCGCCGGCCACGTCGGCGAACTTGGTGGTCGGGGTCTGGCCGTCGAGCAGCTTGCCGTTGTTCTTCTTGCCGCCCATGCCGAGCATGCCGCCGGCGCCGCCCATGTTACGCATGAGCAGCCACCACAGCGCCACGAGCAGCACGATCGGCAGCAGCATGTTGAGCAGGTAGCTCAGGATGCCGCTCTGCTGCATGCTCGTGGTCCAGCCCTTCGACGGATTGGCCTTGTTGATGAGCTGCACGACCTGGGCGCTTTGCGCGTACGCATAGTAGAACTGGACGTTCTTGCCGTAGTTGCGCGTCTTTCCGGTCTCGGAGTCCTTCTTGACGAAGTCGTTGTTCAGCTCGAGCTTGATCTGCTGCGTGTTGTCGACGATCTCGGCGTACTTGATCTCGCCGGACTGCAGCAGCGAGATGCCGTCCTTCGTATCGATGGTCTGCGAGCCGGTGCCCGCGAAGATCTGGAACGAGACGACCGCGAGCACGACGAGCAGCACGCCCCACAGCCACGGCGACTGCCAGAACGGCTTCTTGCCGTTGCCGCCGTTGGCATTGTTGCCGCCGTTATTGCCGTTGTTGCGGTTGAACGGGTTGCCGAACGGATTGTTGTTGGCCGGCCCCTGCTGCTGGGGACCCTGGGGATAGCTCATGCGTTCACTCCTTGGTACACTTCGGGCTTGAGCACCGCGATCGAGTCGAGATTGCGGTAACGCTCGTCATAGTCGAGGCCGAATCCGACGACGAATTCGTCGGGGATCTCGTAGCCGCGATATTTCACGTCGACGTCGACCTCGCGCCGTGCCGGCTTTTCCAGCAACGCGAAGATCTCGACGGAGGCCGCGCCGCGACGTTTGAGTTCGTCGACCAGCCATGCCAGCGTGCGCCCGGAGTCAATGATATCTTCGACGATCAGGATGTGCCGGCCGCGAACATCGGTGGACAGATCCTGCCGGATCGTCACGGTTCCGCTCGACTCGGTGCCCGATCCGTAGCTGGACAGGCTCATGAAGTCGAGTTGGACGGGGATGCGCAGCGCTTGCGAGAACGCGGCAAGCGTATTGACCGCGCCCTTGAGCACGGCGACGAGCAGCAGGTCCTTGCCGCGGTATTCCTCGCTTACGCGGGCCGCGATCTCGTTGATCTTGCTGTCGATCTGTTCTTTGCTGACCAGTTCGTGGTCAATATCATTCTGGACGTCGGCGATTCGCATGCGCACCATCTTGGCACACACGAATGACGTGTTTCTGACGGAAGGCTGAGTATCCTCTGGGAAGATTCACAGCCGACTGGCCATGCCAGTCGCCGATGAGACGGTCGATGGATTCGATCTGCACGGCCGTGGCGGCGATGTTCGCCGCGGACAGCGCATGCGCGATGACACGCAGACGGATGGCGGGATGTTCGGATTGCAGCGTCTTGACAGACAATCGCACGGCATCATCCGGTCCGGAGTCGAGCATGGCCCGGGCCGCCGTCCGGTCTGCCTGCATGTCGAGGTAGTCCTTGTCGCGGCGCATGAGACGGGCACCGTCCGCAAGATGCGTGACGATGTCCGAACCGGAAAACTCCTCCAGAAACGGCATCAGCCCGTGGCGAATCCGCGATCGCAACGGAAGATCATGCCATTCTCGGCCCCCTCGGCCGAGGGGGCTGTCGAACGCAGTGAGACTGGGGGAGCGTACACCCCTCGCGCCTTGGATACAACCGGTGTTCTCTCCCCCAGTCAGCCTATGGCTGACAGCCCCCTCATCAGAGGGGGCCGAGAGTACGGCATCCCCGTTGGTCGGATCGTCCCACCATTCCAGCCCAAGATCTTCACATACCCCCGTCGTATCCTCACGGGTCATGCACAGCAGAGGCCGGACAAACACCACATCCTCACGAACGAACCGTTCCGGCATGCCGGCGAGCGCGTCCACGCCCCCGGAGCGCAGCAATCCGATGAGTACCGTCTCAGCCTGGTCGTTCTTGGTGTGCGCGAGCAACACCGCCACCGCGCCGGTGTCGCGGACCGTCTCGCAGATCGCCGCATACCGGGCGTCCCGCGCCGCGGCCTCCGCTCCCCTACCGTCCGCACGTACCTGCACTCGGCGCACGATCACCGGGGCGAGTCCCAACCCCCGGCACCGGTCGGCGGCGGCTTGGGCGACCTCGTCCGAACCGTCCTGCATATCGTGGTCGACGATCACCGCGCCGCAGCGCACGCCCAGACTCGCGCATACCGTGCCGGCCAAGGCCGCCAGCGCCATCGAATCACGGCCACCGGAGCATGCGACCAGCACGAGCGGCGCGTCCGAGTCCGTCTCATGTTCGCCGTGCCGGGCGAACCTCTCGGCCTGCCGGTCGATGCCGATCCCGTGCAGCGCCGCGCGCACCGCGCCGATGCCGGCTTTCAATCGTTTCGTATATACCATGATCTCGCCTTTGCTCTCGGTCGCCCGTCACGCATGGCAGCCAACCGTGTCGCCTCGTCCATGAGCCGCTAGAGTCTCGCCAGCCCGTCCACGAACACGTCGATCGCCGCCTTCGCCGCGGACCAGTCGTCCGACTTGTTGACGATCACCGAGAACGCGAGCGTGCCGCCGCCGATGCGCGACACATTGCCGGTCATCGACGTGACCTCGTCGAGGCTGCCGGTCTTGACGCGCAGCAGACCGAGCGTGTCGTCGCTGACCGCGCGGCCAGCGGCCGTGCCGACGAGGCCCGGAATCGACAATCCTTCGGCCGCCGCGGCCGCACCGCCGACCGTCAGGTTGTGCGCCTGCACCGCAACGAGTGTCGTCACGCTCACCTTCGATCCCGGCGACAGTCCGGAACAGTCGGCCATCGTCAGGCCCGTCGTGTCGACGCCAAGCGTAGTCAGCGCGTTCCGCACGGCCGTGGTCGCGCCTTGCGGAGTGTTGTCCTTCCCCGCGGCGAGCGCGGTGAGCCGGCCGAATTCCTCGGCGAGCGTGTTGTCGGAGTGTCGCAGCGCGAATGCGAGGATTTCGGCGAGCGTGGCCGATTCGACGGACGCGATCGGCGTCAGGCCGTCGGTTGCACTCGCCCGTTCCGTGGTGGCCACGTCGATAGCCTCATTGGAGACGGTGATGCCTTGTTCGGCGAGTCTCGCGGCGAACACCTGCGCCGCATCCGAAGCCGTGGTCTGGCTCAATTCCGGGTATGCGCTGAAAATGTCGGGATTGGCGGGCGCGTCGCCGTCCCATTGCCGTCCGCCGTCGATGGCGAGGGAACTGACACCCGTGTAGTACAGGTTGCCGGGGTTGTTCTCGGCGATGTCGGACGGGTACCGATCGGCGCCGAAGAGGGAGTCGTCGACCATCAGCGTCACCGAGCCGACGCCTTGCCGGCGCAGCGCCTTCGCCGCGCGTTCGGCGAGCGTGCCGAGTCCGGCCCGGCCGTTGACGTGATCGGGGTCGCTGCTCTCGGCGGACAGCAGCATGTCGCCGTTGCCGCGCAGGATCAACGTGCCGTTGCCGTCGGAGGCATCGATGTCGGTCAGATAGACGTCGGTGGAGAGCGTCGATCCCATGTCGAGCGTGTTCGATGCGGCGAGGGCGGTGAGCGTTTTCATGGTGGATGCCGGTTCGCGTGGCGTGTCGGCGTCGTGTTGGGCGACGATCGTGCCATCCGCGGCGGCGATCGCGACCGAATAGTGGTCGCCGACGCCTTTGGTCCTACCGAACGTGTCGATAAGCCGCTTCGCGGCATCGGCGTCGATGGCGGCCGACGAATCCGCAGTGCCGGCGATCGTGCCGGTGTTGCGCGAGGCCAGTGCGGTCGGAATCGTCCTGCGTTCGACCGGCTGCAAGGTCAGCGGTCCGGCGATCAGATCGGTGACGTCGGCGATCACGTACGCGCAACATAGTGCGACGACGATCAGCGATGTGACGGTCACGCGAAGGATACGCCGTCGGCGGATCCTCACGATCATGCGCGACCATTGCCGTTCACTGATGGTCGTTGCGGTTGCGACCGACACGTCACTCTCCTTGCCGATTTACTTCTGCAATGATGCGAACGAGTCGAGCGTATGCACGACCGACAACATCCGCGCGTCCAACAGCTTACCGCCGAGCCACGAACCGAGCGCGAGCGCACCTGCGCCGTTGAGCAGCGCGATCGGGATGAGTAGCCAGTAGATCGTGCCGAACGAGGTCGGGAAGACCGCGATCATGATAATCGCGGCGATGCCGGTCGGCAGCATGGCGAGGAAACTGCCGATCAGATACGCGAACGGGAAGAATCCCTGCGCGACCATGCGGCCCTGCGGCGAGGAGAACGGCTTGTCCATCGAGGCGACCGGATACATGAGCACGCACGACGTGATCTCGGCCAGTCCGAGTCCGCTGAACGCGACGCCGAGTCCGGCGGCGGCGAACGTCAGTCCGGTCACGAGGCCGCCCGGCCGCGCCCAGTCGCCGGTGATGACCGCGACCGCGACGAACAGTATGACCATATAGACGACGATGATGGACGCGTAGACGCGCACGCGGCCGATGCGGTCGGTGAACCCGGGCACGCCGGCGATCACCTGCATGGTGAAACCACGGCCGTCGTAGGCCAAACCGTTGCTTTCGACAATCGCCATGCCCCAGCCGGACCAGATGAGCACCTGCCAGACGATGCCGCTGATGCCGTGCGCCTGCAGCGAGAAGATGACGAGGAAGAACACGGGCATGACAAACATCATGGCCTGCCGCGGGTCGCGTCTGAGATAGGTCAGCAGTCGGGCGGACACCGCGCCGGACGGCGAGTCGGGCATCCAGCCGAACGCGCCGATGCCCTTCGTTTTCACGGCCTTGTCCCCTGCGCCCACGGTGAGTCGTTCACGGCGAAGACACCACGTGCACACCATGAAACACAGTATCCAGGCAATCGCAAGGATCGCGATACGTGCGAGCGACGCCGGCCAGTCGCCGAGCATCGCGTCGTACGGCAGCTGGAACGGCGCGCCGAACGGCGTCCACGCGACGAGGGACGCGACCATCGCGGCGCCGTCGAGGCTGAACCCGTCCGCCGCGCCGGAATTGAACACGATGCTCGGAATCTGCATGAGACTGACGAACAGCATGACAATGACGATATAGAACACGCCGGTGCCGCGTTTCGACATGACGAGCGTGGTCGACAGCGACAGCAGCATCTTCGACACGCTCATCATCGTGACGACAGCGATCGGCGCGGCGACGATCACGGCGATGACGGCGACGGGGCCGAACATGCGGAAGGCCAACGCCCACAATATGAGCGAGAGCAGCCCGGTGATCGCGGGAGTTCCGGTCAGACCGGCTAGGAACAGTCCGAACTGCAGTTCACGGTCCGGGATGCCGTAGAGCGCGAACTTGCGCGGGCTCATCGTGGAGCCTTCGCCGAGCAGCATGATCTGGAACAGGCCGACCGCGAGCGTGAGGAACGCGCCGGCCAGTACGGCGACCGAGTTGACAACGCCGGATGGGCCGAGGATGTTGACGGGCAGTGAGCCGGGGTCATCAGGTTGGAGGAACGGCGGCAGACCGCCGATGAACCATGCGGCGACGCCCACGGAGACGACCGTGCCGACCGCGATCACGAGCGCGATCGCATAGCCGACGGTCTGCCAGACCGACTTGCGCAGCGTGGCCCAGGTGAGTGCCCAGCGCATGCGCACGAGTGTCAACGCGGCGCTCATCGCGTCTCTCCCGTGCCATGGTGGATATCACCATTCAATTCGTCATTGTCATTTCGAGCGGAGCGTGGCGGAGTCGAGCAATCTTGCGCGCCCACGGCCTGATCGGATCTCTCCGCTTCGCTACGCTCCGGTTGAGATGACACAGCATTGACGCTCGACGGTGCCACCGTATTCGCGCCGCCGTCGAGCCAACTCAGGTGGGCGGCCTCGTGACGGCCGCCGACTAGTTGCAGGAACCGGTCCTCCAGATCCTCGCCGGCCGCGACCTCGTCCACGGTGCCGGCCGCGCACACCTGACCGTTGTTGATCACGGCCACATGCGTGCACATCCTCTCCACCAGCGCCATCACGTGCGAGGAGATGATGACCGTGCCGCCGGTACGCGCGTATTCGATGAGGATGTCCTTCAGGTTCGCGCTAGAGACCGGGTCGACCGATTCGAACGGCTCGTCGAGCACGAGGATGCGCGGGCTGTGGATCATCGCGGAGGCGAGGCAGATCTTCTTGGTCATGCCGGCCGAATAATCGGCGACCATCGTGTTCGCCGCGCCCGTCAGATCGAATGCGGCGAGCAGGTCGTTGGCGCGGCGCACCGATTCGGCGCGTCCCATGCCGCGCAGCATGCCCGAGTAGACGAGCAGCTGCATGCCGGTGAGACGGTCGAAGATCTGGTCGGGCTGCGGCATCACGCCGATCATGCGTTTGACCGTGTTCACATCGCGCCACACGTCGTGGCCGAGAATGAGCGCAAAGCCGGCGTCGGGCACAAGCAGACCGGTCACCATGTTGAGCGTGGTGGTCTTGCCCGCACCGTTCGGGCCGACCAGCCCGTAGAACGAGCCGACCGGGATGTCAAGCGACAGGCCGTTGACGGCGATCTTCTGATCGAATCGTTTGCACAGGCCGCGGATCGACATGGCCGCCGACGGATTCGGCGGCACCTGTTGCGGCGAATACGCATACGGCTGCGTCTGTTGCGGCATCGTCGTCATCGGTGGCCGCTGTGGAAAATCAACATTCCCCTGAGTGTTGTCTATGCTCATACATCCACTCTAGACCAGCGGACTTGGACACGCCGTCATCCTGTGGACGTATGCGCGCGAACAGGATAGACGGGAAACGGCATATCTTGCAGTTGTAGGGCCTCATGCCGGCGAAGCCCGCTTCCGCACTTCGCGAACGATGCCGGAATACCGCCATATTCCAAGCATCTCGCCTGACGTCGATTACGTCATATCCGGGTTCAGCCCGCAGGAAGGCCCTACAACTGCAAGATATGCCCGTTCACTCGTGCTTTTCGTCGTATTCCTCATCGGTGGGCGTCTCGTCGTACAGCTCGTGGCCCTGCTTTTCGGCGATCTTCATCTGCTCGTTGATCCACGCCGCCTCGGCCGGGTTGATGTCGGCGGTGTTGAGCACCTTCTGCCACACCGGATAGAACAGGTGCATCGCCGGGTACATGGCCGTGAACAGGATCTCCGGCTTGTGCTTGCGCCAATGCTGCGGGTGCGCGTCGAACGTGTTGCGGAAGCGACGCATGTAGTTGAGGAACGAACCGAACGACGTGTCCATGCGCCGCGCGCTCATGCCCGCGATCATGCGCGGCGAATACACGGTCTTCAGCCCCTTGCCGATCAGATGCAGCGACAGGTCGATGTCCTCGTGCATCACGTCCGACTTGTCGCGGCACACCTCGCCCGCGATCTGCCGCCATGCGCTCGCCCGCACGGCCATGTTCGAGCCGAACAGCAGCGGCTGGCCGCCGTCCGCACGGTAGATGCGCTTGCGGATCGAATTGTCGCCCTTCAAACCGAAATGCCGCGACGGCATGTCGTAGTACATCACCGGCCCGGTCGCACCCATCGCCTCCGGGTCCTCGGTGAAGATGCCCGAGACGACCTCCACCCAATCCGGCTTGATCATGCAGTCCGCGTCGAACCGCCCCAGCACGTCGCCCGTGGCCGCGTTCAGGCCGAAGTTGCGCGTCGGAATCAGCCCCTGCTCCTCGTTCTGATGCAGCAGCTTGACCGGCGCTTGGGGGTGTTCGGCGATGAACCGCTCCACAATCGCGCACGTGTCGTCGGTCGACCGGTTGTCGACGACGAGCACCTCATACGGCATCACCGTCTGCCGGATCGTGTTGAGCAGGCAGTCGGCGATGCGTTCGGATTCGTTCCACGCGGGAATGACGATCGAAACATTCAGCATATCTTCAGCATACAAACGCCGCGGGAACACCCGCATCATCCGTACGAACGAGATCGGCGACGAGCTCTTTCTCATTGTCATTTCGAGCGAGGCAACGCCGAGTCGAGAAATCTTACCGAGGCGCCAAACATCGGAAAAGATTTCTCCGCTCGCTGTCGCTCGGTCGAAATGACAGTGGAGTCACGCTCCGATCGAAACGACAGCACGGTAATGCCGGTCCGAAATGACCGGACGTCGTTAGAATAGGGAGCCATGACTGGACAGGATGACCAAAGAATCGATTTCGCGTCGGTGTTCCCGGCGAAGGGCGACTCGCGCAGGCCGCCGGACTGGTGGGGACGCGGACTGCTGTACGCGGTGATCGCCGTGTTCCTCGCCTACTTCGTATGGAATTCATGGGCGAAGATCGACTACATCGTGCTCGATCTGGTCATCTCGATCTTCATCGCGCTCGCCATCGAGCCGATGGTGCTCATCATGATCCGCCATGGCTGGAAGCGCGGCGTCGCCTCCGCGGTGAGCCTGGTCGGACTCGCGGTGATCATCTGCGCGCTGTTCGCGCTGTTCGGCTCGATGTTCGTCCAGCAGGTGATCTCGATGGTCAAGGGCATCCCCGCCCTCTACGACCAGATCGTCGCGCTCGTCAACCAGTATTCGTCGTTCAGGATGCCCGAGATCGACGCGCTCGGCGGCGAGATCTTCAAGAACCTGCAGACCTCGTGGGTGGCGAACTTCGCCGGTCAGGCCGTGAGCACCACGATGGGCCTATTCAGTGCGCTGCTTGACCTGATGACCATCGTGATGGTCACGTACTATATTTCCGCGGCCGGTCCGAAGATGCGCCGCAGCATGTGCCAGTGGCTCGGCGACGGCCAGCAGCGCCGCTTCCTGCTCGCATGGACGATCGTGCAGGACCAGATCTCCGGATTCCTGTTCTCCCGTTCGATTCTCGCGCTCATCAACGCGACATGCACGGCGATCTTCCTCGAGATCATCCACGTGCCGTACTGGCTGCCGCTCGCCCTGTTCTGCGGCATCGTCTCGCAGTTCATCCCGACGGTCGGCACGTACATCGGCGGCGCGCTGCCGGTCGTGTTCGCATGGGGGTCGAACGGCGTGCTGTACGCGGTGGGCGTGCTCGTGTTCATCACCGTCTACCAGCAGTTCGAGAACCTTATTCTGTCCCCGAAGATCTCGCAGCGCACGATGGACCTGAATCCGGCGATCGCGTTCCTCGCGGTGCTCGTGTTCGGCTCGGTGTTCGGCGCGCTCGGCGCGTTCCTCGCGCTGCCGATCACCGCGAGCCTGCAGGCGATCTTCAAGGTATATACGAAGCGCTACGAGCTGGTTGACTCGCCGCTGCTGTACGATCCGGACACGGTGAAAAAGTCGAAGGTGGTCGAAGGTGCCGAGGCGATCGGCGAGCACGTATTCAAGCCGGTCACCGAGCATATGCCGCGCGCCGCGAAGGGTTCGAGCGCGCGCGTGCCGATCGACGAGGAGCTGCGCCACCTGACCGAGCAGGTGTACCAGATGCCGACCTCGGAACAGTTGGACGATTCGGCGACGATGGCGATTCCGAAGGGCGTGCTTGGCAAGTGGGACGAGACGCGGCATGGCGGCTTGGATGGGCTGAACGGCACCGGCGACGCGGATGATGTCGCGTCGGAGGACACGGCCGGCGACGATGCGACGGCAACCGGCAAGTCCGGAGGGGACGCCGATCATCATGGGACCGACCGCACGAAGGCTCCCGCACGTACCTCATCCGACGACAATCCGAGAAGCAGGTGGCGCTGATGGCTCTGTTATCCGTCCTCGACATCCTCATGTACATCGTCGGCACGGTCGGCATCGTGTATCAGGCGATCTGCGTGGTCATCTCGTTGGTCGCCAAGCCGATCACCTTCCCCGACGCGCCGATGGACCGGCACTACGCGGTCCTTATCTCCGCGCGCAACGAGGAGGGCGTCATCGGCAACCTCATCGGAGACATCCAGTCGCAGACGTATCCGAACACGCTCATCGACATCTGGCTCGTCGCCGACAACTGCGACGATCACACCGCCGATCTGGCCCGTTCCAAGGGCTGCCACGTGATCGAACGCTTCAACAAGGAGCTGATCGGCAAGGGCTACGCGCTCACCTACCTGCTCGACCAGATGAACGAGTCCGGCGCGAGCGACAAGTACGACGCGTTCTTCGTGTTCGACGCCGACAACCGACTCGCCCCGAACTACTTCGAGGAGATGAACAAGGCGTTCCAGTCCGGATTCAAGATCCTGACCAGCTACCGTAACTCGGTGAACCTGTCCGACAACTGGGTGTCGTCCGGCTCGGCGCTGTGGTTCATCCGCGAATCGCGCTTCCTGTCCGCCTCGCGTATGCGGCTCGGCACCAGCTGCCACGTGGGCGGCACCGGGTTCATGTTCTCCAAGGAGGTCATGCAGCGCAACAAGGGTTGGAAGTTCCACCTGCTGACCGAGGATCTCGAATTCACGATGGATTCGGTGCTGCACGGCGACCGCATCGGCTACTGCGGCACCGCGATGCTGTACGACGAGCAGCCGGTCACCTTCCAGCAGAGCTGGCGGCAGCGGTTGCGCTGGAGCAAGGGATTCCTGCAGGTGTTCCGCTATTACGGCCCGGCGCTGATCAAACGCGCGGTGCGCGAGCGTGATTTCTCGGCCGTGGACTTCACGCTGCTGCTGTGCCCGTTCATGGTGCTGGCGATCGCGCGCATGATGCTCGGCTGGCTGTTCGCCGCATGCGGGTTCGTGACGTGGCAGAGCCAGGTCGCCTCACTCGGCGGGTGGGCGTCCAGCATCGTGACCGCCGTGGTGACGATGATGGCGCTCGCGGCGCTCACGATCATCGTGGAACGCGACCATATCGGCGCAACGAACAAGGAGCTGTTCGCCTACGTGCTGAGCTTCCCGATCTACATGCTGAGCTATGTGCCGATCTCGTTCCAGGCGATCTTCGCCAAGGCCCAGTGGAAGCCGATCGCGCATAAAGGCGCGTGATATTCCGGAATCCTGTCATTTCGACCGAACATAGCGCGCCTATCTGTCATTTCGACCGATCACGACTTGCCCCATTTGTCATTTCGACCGAGCGCTAGCGAGCGGAGAAATCTCTTACCCGGCAATGCCTCCGAAAGATTTCTCGACTCGGCTGCGCCTCGCTCGAAATGACACGGCAATGATCACAGGCGCCGTTGCATAAAACGATGGGGCGGAACCACTCACGGCTCCGCCCCATCATATGTTGTTATCTGATCGCAACCGTCACATCAGCGACTTGTAGATCGCGAGGATGTCCTCCTCGGTGGCCTTGCGCGGGTTGCCCGGCGTGCACACGTCGTTGAACGCGTCGTGGGCGAGCGGCGCCAGATCGGCCTCGGTAGCGCCGACCTCGGAGATCGTGGTCGGGTTCTTGAGGTCGACGGTCAGCTTGTGGACGGCCTGCACGGCCTCCTCGCGTACCGTCTCGAGGTCGCCGGTGTACGCGTCGGCCACGCCGAACGCGTCGGCGATGTCGCGGTACTTCTCGCCCGTGTAGTCCTTGTTGTACTCCATGACCGGGGCCAGCAGGATGCCGTTCGCCACGCCATGAGCCACGCCGAGGCGGCCGCCCAGCGGGTGGGCCATGCCGTGCACGAGGCCGAGGCCGACGTTCGAGTAGGCCATGCCGGTGATGTAGGAGGCGTACGCCATCTGCTCGCCGGCCGGGATGTCGCCGTCGGCGGACTTGGCGAGGTTCTTGGCGATCATGCGGATGGTCTGCATCGACAGGCAGTCCGACAGGCTCCACGCACCCGGCGTGATGTAGCCCTCGATCGCGTGGGTCAGGGCGTCGAGGCCGGTGGCGACCTTGAGGCCGCGCGGCATGGAGTCCGTGAGGTCGGGGTCGACGAACGCGACGATCGGGATGTCGTGCGGGTCGACGGCGACGAACTTGCGCTTGTTCGCGGTATCGGTGATGACGTAGTTGATGGTCGTCTCGGACGCGGTGCCGGCGGTGGTCGGCACGCCGAAGATCGGCACGGACGGGTTCTTCGTGTCGGCCACACCCTCGAGGGAGAGCACGTCGGCGAACTCCGGGTTGGCGGTGATGATGCCAATGCCCTTGCACGTGTCCTGCGGCGAGCCGCCGCCCAGACCGATCAGGAAGTCGGCGCCGGATTCGGCGAACTTCTTCACGCCGTCCTGGATGCATTCGACAGGCGGGTTCGGCTTGACGTTGGAGAACACCTCATACGGCATGCCGGCCTCGTTAAGCACCTTGGTGACCTTCTCGGCGGTGCCGGTCTCCAGCAGCACCGGATCGGTGACAATGAACGCCTTGGTAAAACCGTGCGACTTCGCGACGGCCGGGATCTCCTTGATCGCTCCGCGGCCGAAATACGCGGTCTGGTTGAAAATCATGCGATAGACCATGAATATGCTCCTTTGCTTTGTCATTGCTGGGTTTTGCATCACTTGGCCCATTCCAAATGACACAAGCAATGACACATTTTTCTTGTTGTCGGTTCCAGTATAGCGCCGTGCGCGTACCTATCCCGGTATTTGCCATTGTGTGATGTAGCTCACATTTTTGGGGTGTGATGTATCTCACACTTTTCAAATCCGTTCGTCGGGGGCCGGGTTTTTGCGTTTTCCTCGTTGTACCGGGGTTTTCCGGGTTTTGCTCTCCTCGATATAGGGATAGTGACGCACGGGAAAGGCCCGCGCGAATAGACAGAAAGGTTTTGACATGTCTGATGTTGTTTCCGCCGTGGTGTACCCCGGCAAGCTGAACCTCACTGCTCAGCAGTTCGAGCAGATCTTCGGATGGCAGTTCTCGGCCAATACACGTGTGGAGGCCACTAGCCCCATCGTTGAATGGGAGGACAAAAAGCCCACGGACAAGAAGAAGTTGTTCGACGGAAAGCCTGCGTATGAGGCTCGCGGGCTGGAGGCGGCCGCGTTGGATCCGACCACCGGTGAGCATGAGCTTCAGGTGAAGGGTGTCAAGGTGCGGGTGCGTCAGCCCGTATCTATCCCCCGCTGGACCGCCTTCGTGCCTGAGGGGAACGTGACGGTCACGTTCTCGGCCTTCAACGGCACCTTGAATTGCTCGGTGCTTGTCGACAATCTTGTTCCGGTTCAGAGGCCGCAGGCCAAGTGATGAAGCAAGGGAAGGGGGCTGGCTGAGACTGGCCCCCTCCTCGTAGGGGAAGGCTATGAAATGGTTGAGTATGTTGCTTTGCCGTTCGACGTGAACCGCATCTATCCGCTGGCCGTCTGCCTCAAAGGCACCGGCGTCTCGGTGGCTGAGTTCGTTGAATGGGCTGATCGGAAGGGCATTCCTTCTCACTCCTATCAGGCCGATGGTTCGTACATCGAAAGAACCGTTTCCGAGGATGCGTTTCAGGGGCTGTTCGAACCGGTGGGGGTATTGAACGCCGTGGAGCGATTGAAGGAGGAGCGCGGAGCGCGACTGGAAGATGTGGAGATCGAGGAATGACGCTGTTTCTGGTCGGGTTCGTGTGCGGTGCGGTAGCCGCATTGGTCGGTGTCGTTGTGGAAAGGAAATGTCATGGGAAAGCCGAGGCAGGACGGAAAGGAAGCCGTGAAGTTCTGGGTGGATCCATCCCTGAAGGACGAGTTGTATCGGGACGTAGGCCGGGGGCGTCGGTTCGAGACGCTGACCGAGCTGATGATCTGGCTGGTCGAGGAGTACGTGAACGGCCAGGAGGAGCAAGCCCCCCAGCGCCGGGAACGGATGCCTCAAGGGAACCCGAACGGTCTGGCCTCGGTGATGCTCGATTCACCAGAGCCGGGTTCGAGGATTGGAGAAAGGCCTATCGGGCAAGGACGCAGGCCCCGGCGTCGCATGAGCTTCGGAGAGGAGAACGGCAATGAGTATCGGTGAGTGGCTGACGCACCCGCGTTGGTCCGATGCGTCGTGGTGGACGATGTGGGTCACGGTGCCTGTTCCGGGCTGGGTGTTGGGCCTGATAGCGCTTCTTGTTCTGGCCGTTGTTCTTTGGGCTTGCAAGGCCGAATCGGATCAAGCGAAACGCAAGGAGAAGGAGAACGAGCGGTACTGGGCCGATCGCGAGCGGCTTGAGGCTGAGGGGCGGGAGAAACCCTTCGGGCTTTGAGTCGGCTGGACACCTACGAGGCTACGGCACTGTTGGTGGTGCTGTACGTATCCCCGCGCGTAGGTGGAGCGACCCGCTGTGTCGGTTCGCGCGTATTGGGGGAATGAGCTGGAAGGGGCCGGGTCATCGAGACCGGGGCTATGCGTGGTCTTTCGGGACTGGGCTGGTGTCGGGCCGACGCCCGGCCCTCGTCCTTGGAAAGGAGAACGACGGATGTATGAGATTGACGGGGTGTTGTATTTGTCAGCGGCGAGTTTCGCGAGGCTCCTTGGCAGAGACCCGGCACGTGTGAAACAACTGCGGATCGCGGGGCGCTTCGATGGATGGTGCATCAGGCACGGCGGACGCTGGCTGTACCGGCTGGATGAAGCGCAGGCCTTTGCACGGAACCACGGGAAATGATCACATGGATCCGGGTGGTGAAGTTGCCACGGAGCCGCCGCCGTGCGGCGGCTGGCCTGAAAGGCCTTGCTACGTGGCAACTTCATACAAATATGCTGAAAACCCTTGTGGGAGTAGGCCTCGCGGGGCATTGGAACTTCATACAGATTTTGCCTGAACTTCATACAAATCGGCTGAACTTCATACAGAAAAGAGGCCGATATAGGGCTGGGAAGAAATAGAAAAAGCCCCTTGGAGATGGGTTCTCCGCAGGGCACTGAAACAGAAAGGTTTCGACATGAAGAAGTATATCCGGCAGGACGATGGATCCATCGTTGTGAAGCGCGTGGAAGGCCGAGGTAGGGGCAATACGGCATTCCCGGTGCCGTGGGATAGCCCGGAAGATGATTTCGATGATGCGGAGTCCTTGGGCTGGCGCTGGCTATATGCCGAGGGATGCCGTAGTGTTTGCGACAAGGCTATGTTCCGTCCATCTGCATCTCAGGCCGCAATCGCAATGCAGAAGGATCTGGATGGCAAGGAAAATCCCCGGTACTTGGGCAGTCAATGTCAGTCGTTCTTTTTGACCGTGCCGGTCTGGTCGCTGGGTGGGGAGGATTTGACGTATCCCGTAGGAGATGAACGTCGGTATATGAAGGCCGTTTCAAGGCTGAAGGCCATTCTCGATAGGGGCAAGAATTGGGAGTGGGAATTTCAGATTGAGCTGGGGTCGAATTCCAGTACGACGGGCAAGGCTCCGTATGCTCATGCCCAGATGGTTGTGTACACGCCGCGTATAGACGGCTCGAAGTTCTTGAAGTTCTTTCCGTATGACATCTACTGTCGGAGGACAACGAAAAAAGAAGCGGCTGATCTGTATTGCCGCAAGGAAGACACGCGAGTCGCTGGCCCGTATATGTCGGACGGGTTTGTGATGGGAGGCAAGCAAGGTCAAAGGGAAGATCTCGTGGCTCGTGATGAGGCACGAGAAAAGGCTTTCGAAGGCACGGATCCGGATGAGTTGATAGCTCAGGATCTGTCGCTGACTACCTACGCAAGGGACTTGGATAGAGCGTATGCCGCTGGCATGAAGCATCGGGCATGGAATAGCGGCATGAGGGATGTGGACATTCTATGTTTCGTTGGGAAGCCGGGTGCGGGAAAGTCGCTGTATGCGCGTTGTCTCGCAAAGCGCCGGGGGCGGTCATATTTTGAAGCGCAGGGGGCAAACCCGTTCGATGACTACTCCGGTCAGGAGACGGTCGTATGGGATGAGTTCGGTCGTGGCTGGGTACCGCCACTGGGAGACATCACCCGTTGGTACAACGGCGCTCCGGGAACAAAGCTCAGTGCTAGGTATCACGACAAGTACGCGCTATTCACGCTGTTGATCGTCACGTCCAACGCGGCTATGCCGAGTTGGTATTCGGAAGAGGATCTGGCCCATGACGGTGATGGTGCGCTGGCCCGTCGTGTTTCAACGGTGGAAGTGACGCTGGATGATGATTTCGATACGGTGAGGTTCACGCAGGTGTCGGGGCCGGTCTGGCCTGACCTACCACAGTCGGAAAGCATCCTGTCCATGATGCAGGAGCTGGGCTATTCCGAAAAGCGGCTGGCCGGGCAGGTAGCGAAGAGGGATGGTCAGGTAGCGGATCTGCAAGCGAAACAAGCGAAGGCACAGGCTGATGGAGATTGGGATGAAGTGTGATTCCCGTTCGTAGCGGCTCCGATGTGCTGATGTTCTCGGTTTCTGCCTCGCCGGGTGTCGAGGTGCGGGATGCGCCCTCGGGTCGAGGAAAGGAACGAACGGACAAATGAGGTGGCCTTTGCCGGAGTCCTTGTTTGTCCGTTCGTTCCGTCGACCCGTTTCGGGTGCGTCCGTGGCCTCGGCTGATCCGGGTGTGGCAGGGGCCGGGGTGCTGGTGTGTGGGGGCCGCAGACGAGCGGGGTTGAGGAACGCTGAAATCGAACCATCAACCAAGGCAAAGTGTGTGCTTGTTGCTGGTGAAGGGTCGGAACGCTGGAAAGCGATTCCGGCCTTTTTCGATACCCTGTACAGACATGGGCTGAAATCGGCTCTCAGGCTCGGGTGGTCTTCCTCCGTATCCGGCTCGTGCTTTGCCTTGGTTTGAGACCATCTGCGAGTCTGCGTAGCTCCTCCACTGTGTCTTTGGGCTGGGCCTGTCCGGTGATGCGGATCGGCTGGGGCTTTCGCTTGCGTTGGTCTATCCATTGCGCGGCTGTCATGTCCTTGTTCGGTTCGCCGTGGTAGAGCAGTGCGTCATCGACAAGCTCGATGGCTTCGCGTCGTTTCGCTTTCGTCGTCTGGGTATAGCGATCGGTCACGCTTGGCCGGGCATGTCCCAGTAGGTCTTGACGCACGGCAAAGTCGATGCCCTCCATCTCCAAAATCGATGCGAAAATATGCCGGTTGTCGTGCTGTCTCCAGCGGTATGAGGTATAGCCTCCTTTGCTCCATTGGGTCTTGTCGAGCGGGTCAGCGGGATTCAATTCGCTGTTGTAGAAGGCTCGCTGGATGATGTTCCATTGCTCCCCCGTGTAGCTGGGCTTGAGCGGGGTTCCTCGTTGGGTATGGAAAACGAGATCGTTTGGGTCTGGATGCGCCGGGCGTATGGCCCGTAGTGCATCCTCCACACGTCGGGGCATATGTATAGTTCGCTGTGACGAGTCGGTCTTGCCATAGGGTTGCTCCCGGCGTTTCCCACCTACCTCGATGACGGTACCCTCGACACGTATCGACTCGTGCGTGGCCCGCAGATCCACGCAACCCCACCTCAGACCGCATACCTCACCACGTCTCAAGCCGCATACAAGCTCGATGAGAAAGAACGCGTACCAAC
This sequence comes from Bifidobacterium sp. LH_230, assembly GCF_056357555.1. Classification (NCBI taxonomy): domain Bacteria; kingdom Bacillati; phylum Actinomycetota; class Actinomycetes; order Bifidobacteriales; family Bifidobacteriaceae; genus Bifidobacterium; species Bifidobacterium sp. LH_230. The sequence goes on along the minus strand of NZ_JBKEWJ010000002.1, from coordinate 24,893 downwards.
GTCGGTGATAGGCATTGTTCGGGTCGCTGAGCCACCAGAGCAGGTGTCCCGCATGACGGATCCAGTCCTCCACGTATCGCTCTTGGGACTCGCGCACCTTCGGCTTGCTTTCCGTCCTGAGGTACTGCGCGGGGTTCTTTCCCCTTGGCAACCATCCCATACGCTCGGCATAGCCCCAGATGCCCTGAATGAACCTTGCGATGCTGGGGTGGCCGTCCACGATGGCCTGTAGCTCCTCCGTCGTGTACTCCGCAATGGGTTTGTCTGGACGTTCGGCACCGTTGGGTCGTAGGTGATTGTCGATCTCGCGCCGGTAGATGTCGCGGCTGGAGTCCGCGATGTTCTTCAGATCCTTCTCTTCCCACCATCCATCAATAGCCTCAGACAACCTATGCTTTCGGCTACGTACTGGTCGGGGGGTTTCGAGCCTGCGCTGGACGTTCCTCTGTAGGGCAAGGATCGCGGCCTGCCGCGCGGCGTCCTTCTCTATCTGCGGGGCGTCATCCGATGGACGAGGGGCAAACCCTGTGATGAATCGACGCCGCCCTTCAGCGTCGTAGTAGTACCGCACTGCCTTGTACACGGGTCGGTGATTGTTCATTGTCTCTACGACACAGTCGTGCCCCGCGAGGCCGTCCTTTTTTCGCATGGTTTGAGTGTACCACAATGACACAATCAATGACACAAAAAGTTGCGCTTTTGCGCAACGTCAGGAAGAAGAAATGGCTATTTTTCAACGATTCAGTATATGGGATGCAAAATCATGCGGTAGACCATAAATATGCTCCTTTGCATTGGAACTATTGGGTTTTGCTGGTGTCGTATTCTCCCCGGTAAAAAGTCCGGTAAAAGAACACGACACCTTTACGAATGATTATAGGCTGGGATGGTATGACATCCCGCATGTTGTGTGTTAGCGAATGTCGTAGAGTATTCCCCGCGCTTTGCATAGCTGCTGCATGGCAAACCGGGGGTCATCCACCGCACTGCTGAGCAGCATTTGCAGCTCGGTATCGGGGAGGCTCTTTGCGTATCGAATCCAACATGCCGCATCGTCGAGCATCCCGGTGGCGGCGTAGGTTTGGCTCGTTCCCATGGCGGGCAGGTGGAGCTTGGGGCACTTTCGCTTTGTCTTGCGTATTGTCGCCTCGGCGCAGGGTATGCCTACCATGTTTTCGGGGCATAGTACCCATGCGGAGAGGCACCGGCATAGAAGCCATTTGCTGGGCCTATAAATGTCCCAGTCCCATGTCAGTGGGCCCGTACCTCGGATGGCGGCGGTGTTATATGTGTCGAACGTGTCCCGTTCGCTTTTTGGCCGGTCTTCAAAGAACCAATCATTGAAGACGTCCAGCAGCCTTTGCTTGTCGTCTTCTGTGGGCATTTCCTCCTCGCTCAAGAGAGGCAGTCCGAGGCATTCCATCGCGGCGGTTGCAATCCGGGTCGCGCCGTCCAGAATGTCCTCGCGTACAATCTCCATCGGCATGCCGGAAACGACCACGGTTGCATTCCCCTCATAGGCAGCTTCGAGTCCTTGGGGCAAGGCCAGCCCCCGGTCGCTCGTGATTCGTATCGTCTTCATGTTTTGCCTTTCCGTGCCGGTCTTTCCGGCCTCGCAAGGTTAATATCGGCCACGGCGACTTTTCGTCACCTACAGGCCCCTTACAGGCCCCGTTTTCACGGCCTCTGCAATCCGCTTTTCGAGCTAATGTTACGTGTTTGTAAAACTTATGTTACGAATATATTAACTACTTCCCGTTTCACGAGAAACCCCCAGTCCACCGGGGTTTTTGAAAAATCGCACGTCCGATATATCCACGGTGACACGTCGGAAAGGCCGATGCGAATACTGAAAGGACGTTCATCATGGACGGTAGGATTTCTCGGCTCGTTCTTCCTACGAGCGCTTGGCTGATGCGTATCGTTTGCCTTCAGGGCTATAAGGATGCGGAGCCTCAGATGGAGCGTGGAGCTGATGGCAAGCCCTCCACTACGCAGAAGCTGGTTGACGGCAAGCCGGTCTATCCCCTTCGCGGTGTGGTCGTGCAGATTCAGAATGATGCCGGGGCGTGGGTCGTGGCCGAGGGCATCAGCGTCAAGGCCCGCGTCGCTAAGGACTGGCCGCAATACATACCGCTCGCCCCGGCTGGGGAAAAGGTCATCGTAACACCATACGCCGCAGTGAGCGGCAAGTATGCTTCAGTGCGCTATAGCGTCATCGTGGACGACCTCGAGCCCGTGCAAGGCAAGTAATCGGACTGGTACGACTGGCGGGGCTTCGGCCCCGCCCCTCGTAAGGAGGTGTTCTTATGGCTATTCCGAGCGGTGTCGTGCCTCTTGCTGAGGCATTGCAGGGAACGGATATGAGCTTGCCCGAGTATGTGGAGCTTTGGCACTACTTCGGCAATAAACCTATTGCAGTAGAAGGGCAATGGGGGTTGATTGGGATGATGTCCATTGATTCGGCCATTGCCGAAGACGTGCTTTTCGAACCGCTCGCGGTCTCATTCAATGCGGGGCTGATGCGAAAAGGCATGGCTGACGTTCGACGTATGCAATCGCAGATGCTGCGCGATGGCGAAACACACGACACGCTTGCTGAGCAGATGGAGCGTGAGTGGCGGAATGAGAAACGCGAGGAAGCCCAGGAGCTTCGATGGGAGGCTTCGCATGATTGAGCTTCTTGCGTCTTTTGTTCTCGGCTTTCTGCTGGGGCTGATAACGGCGGCAACGGTGTTCGTCGCGTTGGTTTGGATTGACGGAAAGGATTTTCATCATGGACGGACGAAAGCGGCCCGTGAAGGCTTGGCTGGAACCGGCGACGTACTCGGCCCTCAGGATGTGGGCAGCGGCGATGCCGGGCATGACGATTTCAAAGCTCGTGGGGGTGGCGGTGCGCCGGGAACTGGCACGGCTACAGGCCCAGCAGAAACCCCTCGACGTGACGAACCCCGACCGGCTGGAGGGGCTGACGGAGGAGGAGATAGACCCCCGCATAACGGCCGTATCGAGGTCTCTAAGGGCGGTTACGAGCGATGGAAACAGCAACGAGCCGAGGCGCGGGCTTCGCAAGATACGGAGGCGGGTCGATGACGGTGCATGACGTACTGGAATGGCTGGTGTCTACGCGCGTGCCGGTATGGGTTGCGGTTCTTGCTCTTGTTATTGGGCTTTTCGTCCGCGAGCTGGCCGAGGCATGGAGTCATAGCCGGGAACGGGCTTATAAGGCCTACTGGAACGAGAAGGGAGGTGAGAACGATGATGAGAATTATTGACGGCGAACCCTACGTGTCTCAGTCCGATGTCGCCGTACTGGGTGAGGTCTCGGATACACAGATAATGCGCTTGACGGCGCAGGGCGTTTTCCGCGACTCCATCAAGAAGCAGAACGGGCGGGCGTGGTACCGACTCACTGATGCGTTGAGCTGGCGTAAGTCCCGGCAGAAGTAATGTCCACAAATGTGGACACTGGGGGAAGTTCCCCGTGGCCCCCGCGTCAGCGGGGGTCAAGCCCCCGTAAGGGGGCGCAGACGCGACGGGCGGCTTTGCCGCCCGGGCGCGCAACATTACGGGGAACTTCCCTACAAAATGATGAAAACCCTTATGGGAGTAGGCCTCGCGGGGCTTTTTAACTTCTCTACAAAATGCAGGGAACTTCCCTACAAAAAAAATATGTATGGAGAAGTACTGTGTGCTTGGTCTGGGTGAATATGTTTCTCCGGTATTCCGGGCATGGCGGGAACTTCCCTACAAAAATGGGGGGACTTCCCTACAAAAATGGAGGTGCTTGGAATGGCTTTGTCTTTCGTGCGTGAAATCCGCTATCCGTCGAAGAAGAAGATTTCGCAGTTGAGTCATGACATGAATGCCTCGGCATGGTTCATCACCATTCCATCGAAATACGTTCATGGGGATGTTCGTATCATCACGAAGGTGTTGGAGGGGCGTCCGTCGTGGTCTTGGATAGGCCAGAAGGAGGAGGGGGACGGCTCCACGGTTTGGAACCCGGAAACGGGGAAATGGGAAAAAGGGCCTCGGCCCAAGGCCCCCGATGGAGGCTGGCTATACGGGGACGGCGGCAAGTACAACGGCATGAGACACTATTGCTTTTTCATTGCCACCCCGCAGATGCGTGGCGGTAGTCTCGCTAAGTTGTTCCCAGACCAGACGTGCATCGAAGTGGCGCGTCGTCCTGAGGCGGCGTCACGGTACGTCTCGAAGATGGAGACGCGAATAGAAGGCCCTTGGCAGTCTCCCGGCTTTGAGTTTCCCAAGCAGGGCAAACGAACGGATTTGGCTACCCGCGATGATGCGGTGAAAAGGGTTCTCACAGGCGCTGACCCTGACGAGCTGATGAGGAAAGACCCGAAGCTGTTGGCCTTTGCAAAATACCTTGACCGGGCCTATGAGATTTGGATGAAGGAGAAGGGAAAAGGTATGCGTGATGTGCGTTGCCTGTACGTGTATGGTGAAACCGGCGTAGGAAAATCCTTGTGGGCTTGGCTCTATGGTAAGCGGCATGATAGGGACGTATACAGGCTGACGGATTACGTACATCCTTGGGACGCTTACAGGGGCGAGTCGGTGGTCATCGTTGAGGATTTTGATGGCCGTATGAGACTCGATGATGTGTTGCGTTGGACTGACCGGTATCCCGTGGAGTTGACGGCCCGGTATGCAAACAAAAGGGCGTTGTACGACACGGTGATATTCACTTCTAATAGACCTATGAGCGGCTGGTACGGCTACGATGAGTTTGAACCGAAACAGGGGCCGATAAACCGACGCATTAGTACGGTGTGCGCGTCGCTCAGCTCGGACGGGGATACCATCGAGTTCCGTCATGTCGCAGGTCCTGAATGGCCGGAAAAGCTCGCGGATGAATCACTGCGGGCAATGATAAGCGAGTCCACCGGCGTAACGCACTCGGGCGCTGATGGCCGCGGGTACGTCGAGAAGACCGAAACGGCCCCAGTCAAGACACCCCAGCCGGTGACGGACGATGACATATGCCCCGTGGACATGTCCAGCCCAACGGCGTTGCCGTTCCCGGTCGATGAGAATGGCATCCCGATTGATTGACCCCCGTAGGGGCGTGGTACGGGGCCGTAGCGGTACGCCCGTGCCAGTAGTGACGCATAAGCACGGGGCGGCGGTGCGCGGACGATGTGCCGCAAGCCGAACGGTGCCCCGCCGTGGAGTCGTGCTTTGCGCGGCGGAACGCCGGGGGTGTGCCGTTCGGCGGCGGTGCGTCCGCATGTGCCGACGATGCTCGTGCGTTGCGTTGCGTTGTGCGTCGCGTACCGCGCTCGTACCACGCTTGTCAGTTGTAGTCGGGTTCCTCCTCGATGGCCTGTAGCTGCTCGGCTGTGAGGTAGCTTTCCTCCGGCTCCCTTGGGGTCAGTTCGCTATCAATTAGTTCGATGGCCTCCCGACGCTTCTGCTCGGTAGTGTGCGTGTATCGTGCGGTTACGTCGGCTTCCTTCTTATGCCCGAGTATGTCTTTTCGAACGGCCCAATCGACTGAATACATTTCCATGATGCTCTCGGCTAGATGCCTGTTGTCGTGTTGCCTCCATTTCCACGGCCCGTACCCCATAGCGCTCCATTGCTTCTTCGTCATTTCCTTCTCGTCCGGCCATTGACGCGGCTTGCCCGTCCGTTGGCTCCGGGCGATGTCGTCCTGCACGGCCCAATTGTGGTAGGCCAGAAGCAATTCTTGCCAGATGGCCGTAAGGTACGACGGCTTGAAAAACGTGCCCTTGCTGGTGCGGAAAACCCAATCGTCCGGTTTGCCCCGTTCGGCATCCCGCTTGGCACGCAATACGTCGTTTATTCTTCCCGATAGCGGTAGGAGCCTTGCCGCTGATTCGGTCTTGCCTCCGGTCTTGACCGTCGCTTTCCCTCGTAGCTCGATGATGGCGCGCTCAGCCACGTTCACGCGCCGGTGGTCAAAATCCACGTCCCTCCACTGAAGGCCCAGCACTTCCTCGCGGCGCAGACCCATACCCATCTCCATGAGGTAGAGCGCATAGAACCGATGGAACCGGTTCTGCTCTTTCTCCCCTGTGGTGGGGTCGGTCGTGTTCGGCTCGGCTAGCCATAGGAGTAGGCCCGGCGCATTACTAATCCAGTCCTCGGTGTGCTTTGCTTGCGCCTTGCGCACCTTCGGTGCGGCTGGAATACGTAGGTAGCGCGTCGGGTCGTCCGCCGCTCGTATCCATCCCTCGCGGACGGCTTGGTAGTATATGCTTTTCAGCACCTTGGCCGCTTCAGGTATTGCGTCCACGACGGCCTGTAGCTCGGCGGTGCTGTATGCGCTGATGCTCTTGTCCGGTAGCCGCTTGCCCACGGCGGCAAGCTGTTTTTCATACGTGTAACGCGTGTTGCCCCTTACATTGCGCTTTGTTTTGTCCTTCCAGAAAAGCTCTATTGCCTCGCTGAGTTTGTGCGTGCGGGGTGTGCCGGTCTTGCCGGTGGCAAGCTTGCGGCGCATGTTCTTTTCCATCGCGGTCACGGCCATTGACTTGGCCAGTTCATGGACGGCCGGGTTTTCTTCTTCGGGTACTTCCGGTACGGGCGCGCTTCCCGTGATTTGCCGCCAGTCCCCGGCGGCTGTGCGGTAGCAGGTGTAGGCCCGATACTTCTTTGTGCCGTGCGTGTTGACCACCGTGATGCTCGGTGTTAGCGTAGCGAGGCCCCGCGAGGCCGTCAGGCTGGTGTCTTTCATGCCTCCATGATAAAACGTCGGGTAAAAAGAAAAACCCCGATTTTCGGGGTTTTGGTAGGCTTAAAAACGTTGGAATTTCGCGGTTTCTTATGGTCTCCGGTAAATCATGCGATAGACCATACTGGTTCTCCTTCGAAACAGCGGTGCGCCGCCCGCGCGTCCACGCGCCGTGCCGCACCCTTGTCGGTTACAACGCCTCCCATCCTACCCTCATCGATGTGATTTCGCTGGAAGACATGTCACAACACGCCGTCAGTGCGTCGCGCGGTCTGCGCGGGTCACCTTGAGCGCGACGATCGTGCTGCGCACGGCGAGGAACGTAAGCCACGCGGCGAACAGCAATGATCCGGCGCGCGGTGTGAGCCAGCCGGCCATCATCGTGCCGAGCGGCGCGGTCAGCACCGCGCAGCATCCGATGATCAGTCCGCTTTTCAGATGCACGATCCCGCGTTTCCAGTTCGCGACCGTGCCGGAGATCGCGCCGGGGAACATGACCAGCAGCGACGTGCCGCGCGCCATCAGGTCGCTCGCGCCGAACAGGAACGAGAGCGCCGGCATCATGATCGCCCCTCCCCCGATGCCGAGCACGCCGGCGAGCGCGCCCGTCACCACGCCGAGCAGCACGAGGAACACGCCCGACCACACGTGCAGCACGAGATGCCCTTCGCGCGGCGGCGTGAACGTGACCTGCTGGATGATCACGAACACGAGGAACGCCACCCAGATCCACCGCAGCACGACTTCGGGCAGACGGCTCAGCAGCAGCGATCCGAGCTGGCTGCCGGCGATCACGCCGAGGGCGAGCAGGGCGGCGGCCAGCCAGTTCACGTTGCCTTCCGTGGCGTAGGAGACCACGCCGGAGATCGATGTGGGCACGATGGCCGCGAGCGAGGTCGCCGCCGCGTGCCGCTGGCTCAGGCCGAGCCATACCAGCGCGGGCACGATGATGGTGCCGCCGCCGATGCCGAACAGTCCAGACAGCAGTCCGCACGCGAGTCCCGTGCATACGAGCACGGTCACGCCGCGCCGGTCCAGTCGCGCGATTCCACGTTCCTCAGCAGGTTTTTCGTCGTCATTCACATGCGTCACCCTACCGCACCGACTACACTGAATACCCAGCGCATTCCACTCGGCAGAAGGGAAATCTCATGCTTGTCGCGGTCGACATCGGCAATACCAACATCGTGCTCGGTTTTCTGGACCGCGGCGACATCGTGGGCACGTACCGCATCACCACGAAGGCGAACCACACGTCGGACGAATACGGCCTCATGATCATGCAGTTCCTCGAGTTGAGCGGCTTCTCGCCGGACGACGTGGATGACGTGATCATCTGTTCGGTGGTGCCGAAGGTGATGCATTCGTTCCGCGCGAGCATGATCAAGTTCCTCGACGTCGATCCGATGGTGGTCGGGCCGGGCGTCAAGACCGGCATCAACATCCGCATCGACGATCCAAAGTCGCTGGGCGCGGACATGCTGGCGGATTCGGTCGGCGCGTACGTGACGTACGGCGGGCCGGTGCTGGTGGTCGATTTCGGCACGGCGACGACGTTCGACTACGTGGACGCGAAGGGTACGATCACGGCCGGCATCATCACGACGGGCATCCGTACCGCGGCGGCCGCGCTGTGGGGCGAGACGGCGCAGCTGCCGGAGGTGGAGATCACGCGGCCGAACTCGATTCTGGCGACGAACACGCGCACGGCGATGCAGGCCGGCCTGTATTACAACTTCCTGGGCGGCACGGAGCGCACGATCCGGCAGTTCCATGAGGAGATCGGCGAGGACTTCCAAGTGGTAGCGACCGGCGGACTCGGCCGCGTGCTCGAGAACGACACGGAGCTGATCGACGTATACGATCCGGATCTGATCTTCAAGGGCATGGCCGCGATCTACGAGCGCAACACCGCGCGGTAGCAGTCAATGCGGCAAAGTCTCCTGTCATTTCGACCGAGCGTAAGCGAGCGGAGAAATCTCCTGCCGATCAACGGGCGTGAAGATTTCTCGACTCGGCTCAGCCTCGCTCGAAATGACACGTACTGGTGAAAATATCCTCGGCCGACGGTCGTATCCCATGACCTCTTCTACTTGATCGTGAAGCCCTGGTTCAAGCCATACTCCTTGAGATCCTTCTGCCATGAAGTGATGCCGTCGAGCAGCGTGATGCGCTTGCCGGGGTGCTCGGGCAGTTCGAGAGGCTTGCCGTTGGGCTTGGTCTCGCCGGCCTCGATGCGGTCCTTGACGCTTTCGTACTTGTATTTGGCCGCCGACCAGTCGTACGCCTTGCCCACGGTCGAACTGAAGTCGTTGCGCGCGTACACCTCGAACGGCAGGTACTGGTAGCCGGTCGTCACGTTTTCGGCCGCCTCGGAGAGCACCTTGTTGTACTGTTGGCCGCCGAAGTACGCGATGTCGATGTTGCGCGAGTCGCGCACGGTGGTCTTGTTGGCGAAGTCCGCGTCGGCGAGCGTGGACTTGTCGGCGGGGAACGAGCCGCCGTCGATGCGCGTGGCGATGCCGGCCGCGTTGTGGCACACGTAGTCCACGAACCGGAACGCGGCGTCCGGCTTGCGGGTCGACTGCAGGACGCTCAGCGCCGATCCGCCGTTCTCCGAGGTGGCTTCGCGCCCGTCTTCGGTCGGCATCTGCGCGACGCGCCACAGTCCGGCGCCGCCCGGCACGTCCGATAGCAGCAGCGACGGCATCCACGCGCCGGAGAACACGGAGGCGACCGTGCCCGCGCCGAGCTTCTTCTTCCAGCCGTCCGACCATGTCTTGTCGGTCGTGTCGATCAGCCCTTCGTTGATCATCTTCTGCCAGAATTCGGTGAACGTGCGTGTGCCGCTGTCGCCGGTCAGATCGACGGTGACGGTCTTGCCGTCCGACGACGTGTGGAACGGGCGGCCGCCGGCCAGCCAGATCATCGCGTTGTAGAAGCTCGCGTCGCCCGAGTCGGCGGCGATGTACACGTCAATCGCCTTGAGTTTCTTCGCGGCCTCGTAGTAGTCGTCCCAGGTGCGGATCTTCGCCGCGTCCACGCCGGCCTGTTCGAATACGTCTTTGTTGTAGAAGAACGCCATCGGACCGGAGTCCATCGGAAGACCATATGTGCGGCCGCCGAGCTGGACGGAGCCCCAGGAGCCGGGCGTGTAGAAGTCGCCGTATCCGCTCACCCGATCGGTGATGTCGAGCAGCTGGCTGCTGACCGCGTACTGCGGCAGTGCAAAGTATTCGAGCTGGGCGACGTCGGGCAGACCGTAGCCGTCCTGGATGGCGCTGTTGAGGTTCTCGTAGCCGCTCGTGTCCCTGATGGTGACGCGGATGTCGGGATTGGCCGCCTCGAATGCCTCGGCCAGGGTCTTCATGCTCGGTTCCCACGACCAGACGACGATTTCGGTGCGCGTGTCGCGCTGGCCGCATGCGGCGACGGCGAGCAGGCAGACGGCGGACAGGATCGCGGCCATGATGCGTTGCGCGTGGTCGATCGTCTGCCGTGCGCTCATGTTCGCCGCTCCCCTGTTCCGTTCGATGCCGATGACTGATGCTCGTATCGAGTCTACACACCGAGCCATAAGAAGGCATAAGAAAACGGCTCTCCTCACGTCAATACCATGAGGAGAGCCGCTGATTATCAAGCCACAACGACCGTCGGAAAACCGTTACGTCGTTTTGACCGAGCGCAAGTCACCATGTCATTTCGACCGAGCGCAGCGAGCAGAGAAATCTTACAGACGCTCCGCAAGATTTCTCGACTCGGCCGCGACTCGCTCGACATGACGATCAGGCTACCGCTTGACGATGGCGACGCCGTTCGGGTCGATCGTCACCGTGTTGTCGTCGCCGGTGTGCGCGAGCGACGCGACGACGACCTCGCCGTCGGCCGGCACGCTCACCGGGTGGTGCGTGCGGTTGAACAGGAAGTGGAACGTGACGTCGCCGGCCTCGTTCGTGCGCTCGACGCGCAGCACGTCGCCCGCGCCGGCCTCGCCGGACGCCACGTCGACGCCCATCGCCTCGAGCAGCTCGGGCAGGCTCTTCGCCAGACCCTCGCGGCCGAGACGGCAACCGACGTACGCGGCCTTGCCGTCACCGTACTCGTTGACGGTGATCGCCGGCACGCCGTTCATACCGACCCACGGTTCGGACTTGTACGTCTCGAGCACACGGGCAGAGTCGGCTGTGGAGGTGATCACGTCGGCGAAGTCGTGCGCGACCGCGCCGTTGGTCAGCTCGAGGTGGTCGAGCGCGCCTTCGAAGTCGGTGCCCATCGGCGCGAACTCCTCGATGCGCACGCCGACCACGTCGCGGATCGAACCGGGGTAGCCGCCGAGCCAGATGTGGTCCTTCTCGTCGGAGATGCCGGTGTAGTAGGTCACGAACAGCTTGCCGCCCTTGGCGACGTAGTCGCGCACGCGGCGCGTGTTGGCCTCGTCGAGCAGGTACACGCTCGGCAGCACGGCGGCCTCGTAGGTGTCCCAGTCGGAGCGGATCGGCACCACGTCGGCGGTGACGCCCAGATCGGCGAGCGCGCGGAACCATGCGAGCGGCTCGGTCCAGTGGCGCACCTGCTGGGTCGGGGTGGCGGTGTGTTCGGTGGCCCATTCGGACTCGTAGTCGAATACGACGGCCACGCGCGACTTGGCGAGCTTCGTGTCGAGCACGCCGGCGTCGGCAAGACGCTGCAGATCCTCGCCGAGTTCGCACACGTCGCGGAAGTCCTGGCTGTCCTCGCCCGCGTGCGGCACCATCGCGGTGTGGAACTTCTCGGCACCAGCCTTGGACTGACGCCACTGGAAGTAGCAGATCGCGTTCGCGCCCATCGACAGGTGCACGAGGGCGTCGCGCACGAGCTGGCCGGGCTCCTTGCGGTAGTTGATCGGACGCCAGTTGACGGCGCCGGTGGAGTTCTCCATGAGGAACCACGGGTTCTTGCGGGCGATGCCGTCAGTCAGGGAGGCCGAGTAGGCCATCTCGTCGAGGTGGGATTCGCCGGGCGTGAAGTAGTGGTCGTTGGAGACGAAGTCGACCTCCGCGCCCCAGTCGTCGTAGTCGAGGCCGGTGCCGCCGGCGGAGACCATGAAGTTGGTGGTGAGCGGACGGCCCGGGGTGAGCTCCTCGAGCAGGTCGCGCTCGGCGATGTAGAACGCCTTGAGCGCGTCGGAGCTGAAGCGTTTCCAGTCGAGCAGCTTGCCCGGGTTCATGAAGTTGCCGTCGCCGATGAAGCGCGGCGGAACGATCTCGGAAAAGTCGTTCATGTGCTGCGCCCAGAAGGCGGTGCCCCACGCGTCGTTGACGGCGTCGATAGTGCCGTAGCGGTCCTTGCACCAGTCCTGGAAGGCGCGCTCGGCGTCCTCGGAGTAGTCGAAGCGGTTGTGGCAGCCGTATTCGTTGCTCACGTGCCATGCGACGACGTACGGGTTGTCCTTGTAGTGTTCGGCCATCGCGCGGCACAGCTTGAGCGCATACTCGCGGAAGATCGGGCTGGTCGGACGCCAGTGCTGGCGCGCGCCCGGCTGGCACACGTCGCCGCGGTAGTCCTGCCACAGCACCTCCGGATGGGCCTGGGTGAGCCACATCGGCGGCGAGGCGGTGGCGGAGGCGAGGTCGACGGCGATGCCGGCCTTGCCGAGCTTGTCGATGATGCGGTCGAGCCAGTCGAAGTCGAACACACCTTCGCGCGGTTCGATCTTCGCCCAGCTGAAGATGCCGACGGAGACGAGGTTGACGCCGGCCTTGGTCATGAGGCGGATGTCGTCGTCCCAGACCTCCTCCGGCCACTGATCGGGGTTGTAGTCGCCGCCGTACCAGATTCGGGCCGTCTGGCCCTCAAGCGGTTGCGGCCAGCGGAACGCTCTGCGCTGCGTCATTGCTGTCCTTTCGTCATTGTTCGGAACATGAATGTTTGCGTTATCATTCCTTTCGCACTGCCATCATAGCGCATCCGCTGATACACGGCACGCCGTATGAATCAAATCATCATAAAAATTTCTATCAAACCGGCAATAATGCTGAACCACGCCGCAGCATCCCGTATAATGGCAACGAAAACATCGCCGTTCGGAAGTGAATCATGAACCGTCCATCCACGATATCCATGCAAGACGTCGCCATCGAAGCCGGCGTCTCCCCGCAGACCGTCTCCCGCGTCGCCAACGGCAGCACCGCCGTCAAGGCCGCCACGCGCGAGAAGGTAGAGGCGGCCATGCGCAAGCTCGGCTACCGTCCGAACTACGCGGCGCGCGCGTTGAAACACGGCCGGTTCAAAGACATCGGCGTGGTCATGTTCAACATGAGCGCATACGGCAACGTGCGCATCCTCAACGCGATCTCCACCGCCGCCAACGAACACGGCTACGCGATCACCATGCTCACGATCGGCCAAGGTCGCGAACGCACGCTGCGCGCGGCGGTCGAACGCGTCAAGCAACTGCCGGTCGACGGCGTGATCGTCGTCATGGAGGAGCAGACAGCCGATTTCCTGACCTTCGAACCACCGGCCGAACTGCCCGTAGTCATCATCTCGGAAAAGCCGACCGACCACTGCCCCACCGTGGACGCCGACCAATACGGCTGCTCGGAAGCCGTGGTCGACTATCTGACCGGCAAGGGGCATCGCACGGTGTATCACATCGCCGGACCTGCGACGTCGGTCGCGGCCGAGAACCGCGAGGACGGCTGGCGGCAGGCGCTTCAGCAGCGAGGACTGCCAGTGCCGCCGGTGTATATCGGCGACTGGGAAGCCGATAGTGGCTATCAGGCCGGGCTGGCGCTCGCGCATGAGCGGGACTGCACGGCGGTGTACGCAGCGAACGATCAGATGGCGTACGGCGCGATGTTAGGGCTTCGCGCGGCCGGCAAGCGCGTGCCGGAGGACGTGAGCGTGATCGGCGTGGACGATTCGCTGGTCGGCACGGTGCCGCGGCTGGAACTGACGACGATGCGGCTGGATTTCGACGGCATCGGCCGCGAGGCGTTCTCGATGGTGACCCGCCAATGCGAAGGCGAAACGCTGCCCACCGGCGTCAAGCACGTCATCCCCGCCGCTCTCGTCGAACGAGCCTCCGTGCGCGATCTCAATGCCTGACACAGGACATGGGCGGTTCTCTTTCGCCGATAGCGCCCCCAGCTCAGCGAGTAAGAGCCGCCACGGAATCCGCTTCAACAGACGCCATCATAAGAACCGCAAGAACGAACAGCGATTCTCGCCCTCGCAGACCAGTGAAGAGCCTTGTAGTGGGGACATCTTGCAGTTGTAGGGCATAAGTCGCCATACCGTATCGACAACGAGCAAACCGACCATTGGAAAATGGCCCTTTTCACCGGCTCAAACCGTCACTCACCCCTGCCGAGCCGTCACGCATGCCCTACAACTGCAAGATACCCCTCGCAGCCGGCCGGTCCGCATGACATTTTGGCCGGCGACACGTAGCTCCTATCCAAAACATCACGCTCACAGGTCTCCTTGCGTGACATTCCGGCTAGTGATACACGACTCCTATCCCATATGTCACGCGGACAGCCCCATATGCGTGATGTTTGTGATAGCGGCACGCGCCTCCTATCCCACATGTCACGCATATGGGCCTGTTCGCGTGACATTTTGGCCAGTAACGCACCGGAAGTAGCCAAAATGTCACGCAAATCTGTTGTGAGCGGCTCAGCCCAGCGGGATACGGGATGTGAAGGTGCGCGGCTCGCGGGTGACGGGATCGATGAACGACAACTGCCGGGCGACGAGTTCGAGCGGCTGGCTGAAGTCGTCGTAGACCCGTTCGACGATATGCGGATAGAAGTCGTCGCCGATGATCGGCAGGCCAAGCGAGTTCATATGGACTCGCAGCTGATGTGTTTTGCCGGTACGCGGATGCAGCGTATAGGCGCGGACCGGCTTTGTCCTTGCACTCCCGAACGTTGGAAGCCGCGTCGTTGGCTTTTCTGTGCCCCCTGATAGGGGGAGTTGTCGGCGCAGCCGACCGAGGGGGTCACGCGCGCAAGCCTCAGATCCCAGTTCAATCACCGTCTCGGCATTGACCTCGCCCGGCTCCTCATACGCCTGCAATATCCCGCGTTGCTTGACGATGCGTGAGCGCCGCAGCAGAGGAAACACGCGCGGCGGCTCGAGCCGCGTCACCGTTCCGTATTGCGGCCGGCGAATCGGCGCCGCCGGTGCCAGGCACTCGTACACCTTGGTCGTGCGTCGCTCCTGGAACAGCATCTGGTACGCCCCGCGCAGTGCGGGGTCACGCACGAACACCACCACGCCGGCCGTGAGCCGATCCAACCGGTGCGCCGGCACGATATCCGGCTCGCCATACCGCTCGCGCAGCCGAATCAACGCCGTCTCGCGATACCACATGCCGCGCGGCGTGGTCGCCAGAAAATGCGGCTTGTCGATCACGACAATCCCCGCATCCTCATACAGCACGTCAAAATCGAACGGAATATGCGGCTCATCCGTCACCCATCGGTGCCGTTGTGTCATTGATCACCCGACTTTCCACAGTTCCAGCGGTGACCGGGAGCGGCCGGGATATGCGTTGCCCGACACGCTCCGGGCCGCTCGGCCAAGTCATACGGTCGGTCAACGCATATCCCGGCCGTTCCCTATGTAGTACATAACGTTACGTTTTATCAAACTTATTGCAGATAGATCAAACCGTAACATTCCACAAAAACGAGGTGCCGTCTGGCATATATGTTGATCGACCGTAAGACTTGGCAATGCGCTTCGCGCATTCTTCGCAGCAAGCTGCTCACTTCGCCTGAGAACAGTCCACTGGACTGTTCTCTTAACGGCTCAGCCCGGAGCGTGTCGAGCAACATATATGTCAGCCGGCACCGGACCACGCCGGAACTATCTTGCGGCTGAACTGCTACTCCACCGTGACGGACTTGGCGAGGTTGCGGGGCTTGTCGACGTCGTAGCCCTTGAGCTTGGCCATGTCCATCGCGAACAGCTGCAGCGGCACCACGTCGACGAGCGGGCTCATCAGCGTCGGGCACTGCGGCCGCCAGAACACGACGTCCGCGTAACGCTCCACATCCGGGTCGCCCTCCTCGGCCACGGCGATGATGAACGCGCCGCGCGCCTTGACCTCCTCGATGCCGGAGATCACCTTCGCGTGCAGCACGTTGCGGCCGCGTTCGGGCGGCACAATGAACACGATCGGCTCGCCTTCGTCCACAAGCGCGATCGGGCCGTGCTTCAATTCGCCGGCCGCGAACCCTTCGGTGAACGTGTACGCGATCTCCTTGAGCTTGAGTGCGCCCTCCATCGCCACCGGGTAGCCGACGTGGCGGCCGAGGAACAGGAACGATTTCGCGTTCACCATCTGTTCGGCGGCCTTCTGCACGGCTTTGGCCTGCGTGTCGAGGATCCATTGGATCTTGCGCGGCATGGCCTTGAGCGCGTCGAGCGTGGCGTGGATCTCGTCGCGGAACATCGCCCCCTTGACCTGCGCGAGGTACAGGCCGAGCACGTAGGCGGCGGTGATCTGCGCAACGAACGCCTTGGTGGAGGCGACGGCGACCTCGGGACCGGCGTGCGTGTAGAGCACGGCGTCGGATTCGCGCGGGATGGATGCGCCCTGCGTGTTGCAGATCGCCAGCACCTTGGACCCCTGTTCGCGGGCGTGGCGCAGGGCCATGAGCGTGTCCATCGTCTCGCCGGACTGCGAGATCGCGACGACGAGCGTGCGCGGCGTCAGAATCGGGTCGCGGTAGCGGAACTCGTGCGCGAGTTCGACCTCGACCGGGATGCGCACCCAGTGTTCGATCGCGTACTTGGCGACCATGCCGGCGTAGGCGGCGGTGCCGCACGCGATGACGATGATCTTGTCGATCGCCTTGAAGTCATGCTCCTCGATGCGCACCTCGTCGAGGTTCAGATCGCCGTGCTTGTCGAGACGGCCGAGCAGCGTGCGCTGGACGGCGGCCGGGTCCTCGTGGATCTCCTTGTCCATGAACGAGTCCCAGCCGCCCTTTTCTGCCGCGGACGCGTCCCAGTCAACGGTGTACGTCTTGGGATCGTCGATCACGTTGCCGAAAAAGTCGGTGACGATCACCTTGTCGGCGGAAACGCACACGGCCTGGTCCTGGTCGACTTCGAGCGCGCGCTTGGTGTACGCGACGAACGCGGCCACGTCGGAGCCGAGGAAGTTCTCGCCGTCGCCGAGTCCGACGACGAGCGGCGAATCGTGGCGTGCGCCGACGACGATGTCCGGCTGGCGGCAGTCGGTCGCGAGGATCGTGAACGCGCCTTCGAGCATGCGGGCGAGTCGGCGCACGGCCTTGAACAGGTCGGGCTTACCGTCCTCCGCGATGATCGCGTCGACGATCTTGCCGAGCAGTTTCGCGGCGACCTCGGTGTCGGTGCTCGAGGAGAACCGGTAGCCTTCGGCCTGCAGGTCGAGTCGCAGCTGGGAGGCGTTTTCGATGATGCCGTTGTGGATGATCGCGACCTTGCCGTCCGCGCTGGTGTGCGGGTGCGCGTTCACGTCGGACGGCTCGCCGTTGGTGGCCCAGCGCGTGTGCCCGATGCCGACCGTGGCGAGCGGCATCGGCTTGCGTTCGATGTCCTCGACGAGATTGGCGAGGCGGCCGGCCTTCTTGCGTACGGCGACCTGCTCCATGCCGGGGGCAGACAGGGCCACGCCGGCCGAATCATATCCGCGGTATTCGAGGCGCTTCAAGCCCTGCAAGCACACTTCCAGAGGCTTGCCGCACGCGGTTTCAACGTTTCCTGCATATCCAACAATTCCACACATAGCCCACTACCCTACCGGACGCATGTTGCAACGCGAAACCGCAACCCGCGACCATGCCCGTATTCTTCACGCGGGATGGGTCCGATCGCCACTTCGGGTCGCGTTGTCACCGCAACTTATCACCGCAACGCCAACGCGGGTTGCAGACGGGCGGCTTTGATGGCCGGTGCCAGCGAGCCGAACAATGACGTCGCACAAGCGGCCAGGCATGCGGCGAGCGCGGCATCCGTCGGATACCGCGATGGTTCCAGCGGCACGTCCAGCGTGAGCAAAGGCGGAACAACTGCGACGAGCACGGCCGATATGGCGATGCCGATTGCGGCGACCAATATGCCGAGCAGCAGCGACGAGCCGACCACCAATACGGCGATGGCGGTTCGCGTGGCACCGAGCGCTCGGCGAATGAGCAGTTCACGGGAACGCTGTTCGATGCCGGACAGGCCGATGTTCACCAATCCGATGGCCGAGACCAACAGCAACAGCAATGCGGTGATCTCGGTGCCGACTTGCAGGAACAGCAATACCGAAGCATACGATTGCGCGCCGTCGACGCGAGACCATCCCGCCGCGACGCCGCCGATGGTATCGGCAAGCATATCGTTCAGGGCACCGACCACTTGTCGATCATCCAACTCGTCGCCATGCCAATATACCGACAACGATTGCGGACTCCACAGTTGCGGCGCGAACGTTGCAAGGCTCGCGGCGTTTACGTACAGTCTGGCATCACTTGCTCCATCGTTGGCAACGCCGTTGATACGGGCGGAGACCTGTTGTGCGGAGCCGCGCATCCCGATCACCATCATGCCATCGTGCCGTCCGATCAGATTCGACGCGGCACGATTGACAACGACCTCGACCGGAGCGAACCCGTCCGCGTCGGTGAGCCAACCGCCATCCACATTCATCGGGAATACGGCGAGCCTCTGGGCATCGGTCAATATGAACTCCGCGTGCATATCCGCGGACATGCCGTTCGACTCGGCACGAACCGTCAAATCGTCCTGCTGGTAGGCGACGCTCATCGCGCCGTCCGGGAATGCGGCCAGAGCATCCATGAGCGCAAGATCGGCGTTCGCGTTCCCCGGATCGGTGCCGTTGATCGTGGCGCACCATGTAGGTTCACGACCGTTCATCCTCGCATGCACCGCTTGAAGATAATCCGTTCCCAACGTGCCGATCAGTACCGAAGCGATCAGGGCGAGAATGCCGATCAGCATGGATATCGCGGTGAGCGCCGTACGCAACGGCGTGAGACGCAGATCGTTGACGATCATGCCGAGCATCGCAACCCTCCTTGGCTCATGTGCAGCACACGTTCGCATCGTGCGGCGAGTCGCGGGTCATGAGTGACAAGAATCAACGTGGTGCCGTGATCGCGTATCTGGTGAAACAGCATGTCGGCCACCATACGTCCGGTGACCGTGTCCAAGGCACCGGTCGGTTCATCGCAGATCACCAGATCGGGGTTCGCGACCAACGCCCGGGCAATCGCCACACGTTGCTGCTCGCCGCCCGAAAGCCGCGAAGGCCTATCCTTGGCACGATCACGCAGACCGACTTCGGCCAATCTGCGCATGGCGATCCGTCGTTGCGCCAAACGTCTCGCACGCCCTTGGTATTGCAACGGAAGCGCCACGTTCTCCCACACGTTCAGATGATCGATCAGCGAGTAGTTCTGGAAGACAAAACCGATATGCCCGTTGCGTAGTTTCGCGCGCCGCGCGTCCGAGCAACGTGACATGTCCTCACCGGCGAAGCGCAGTTCACCGGTGAAGTCGACGTTGAGCAGCCCGATGATCGACGCAAGGCTGGTTTTTCCTGAGCCGGATGCACCGACGATCGCCGTGGAGGTGCCGCGTTGGAACGTCGCCGTCACATCGTCTACGGTGATCAGTCTGCCGCCTCGTGGCAAACGTATACCTGCGCTCACGTGGTCAAGCGAGATCAGCGGCTCCGACATCGTTTGGAGACGATGTTCGTCGGATGAAACGCCGCACACGTTCACGGTCATGATCCGACCGACTGAGGGACGAGATTCGGCGCTGCCGCGGATACCTCATCCCCCTCCCGCAATCCGGACATGATGATGATCGAAGTGCCGTCCGAGGCTCCCAAGGTCACTTTGACCTTCTCGAAACCGTCGTCGGTTTTCTTCAACACTTCGCCCGAACCGCTCCGCCCGGCCACGGCCGTGATCGGCACGATCAGCGATCGCTCGGTCTGCGGTGCCCGTAATACGGTGGTGACGCTTTGCCCAGTGCGCGCGGACACGTCTTTGGGGAACAGGCACTGCATGTTCGATGACGACGATTGAGGCACCAACGAGGACCCCGCCGCACCATCATCCCCAGATTGCGTCGCGTCGGAGGAATCGTCGCCGCCGGCGATGGTTCCGGCTCCGATCGCAACGACGTTTCTGGCATCATCGTCGTCCGGAATCACGGCGGCGATGCCGTTCGTCGCGCCATCCGCGGTATCGTCTGCCGAAAACGCAGCCACGGATGTTTCCACGACGGCCAAGCAGTCCGTCGGCCCCTGGCCGTCGCGTATCTGGAACCGCCCCCGCAACACGGTGTCGATCCCCACGGTTTTCAGCAGCGCCGAAGCGTCCACGGTGGACGACATGCCGGTATATCGGATGGAGAACACCGGATAGTGCGCGGCGACGTCATTGGCGGCGGCCACGGCCTCGACCACTCCATCTACGGGCGATGCGATCCTGGTTCCTCCGACCCAGCCGAGCACGGCATCCGCCGTCACATAGGCGCCAAGTTCCACGGTTGGGCGGAACCAGCCGCGCGCAGGGGCGCTGACCGTGAACGCGGCGGCGGAACGCACCACGTTGGTGAATGAGGCGACCGGAACCAGTGCTCCTTTGGTCACACTCACCGTCCGGATCTCCGGAGCGGACGTATCGATCTGTGCGGATGAGCCGACCGGTACGGACGAGCATCCGCATAATGCGATCGCGAGTGCTCCTGCACCCGCTATCGCACCCATTCCTCGATTCATGACGTTCACCGGATCATCACCGCCATCATCAGGAATCCTGCCGAGCGAGGATACTCAGGCATGCACCCGCATCGAAATTTTGCTTCAGCCCCGACATATCACCCAGTTCGGCCGCGTCGAGCGCATTGACGAAGCGCCGATCCGGGTCCTCGACATGGGCTTGGTACCAGTCCGTATCGAGCACCCGCCGCAATTCGGCGATGGATGTCTGAGCCTGTTGCGGGTCGGATTGCACATGGTCCAGAACATCCTTCTCCACCGAGCACATCCAGAAAAAGTACGCCTGGCTTGCCCCGCTGCCCCGCTCATACAGCACCGGATCGCCGTTCTCGTCGGTACTGCCGGTTTTGGTCATATCCTGCGGAAAACGATCCCCGTTCTTCAGTTCGAACGGAAAGGACGACACGGTCTTCCGATACTCCTGATTGGCCTTGTCCCAATTCATAAAACGAGAATCGGGCTCGGAACCACCGTCAATCGCAGCCATTCCACCTGACGGCGCGCAGCCGGACAACGTAACGAGCAAGATCAATCCGGCCGCAGCCAATGGCATCATGCCTGATTTACGCATATGCATTCCCGCCGTTCAGATATGCAACGTGCCGGACCAATATGATTTGCATGCCGTATTATCTTGTCCCATACGTCCATACTTGTTGTTCCTTTCCTCTTTGAAGTGGTATGCTGGCAACGTCTTGCAAACGTTGTCTATATCGTATGGATATGCGAATTCCGTTCGCAATCTTTCATAGTCCAAAGGATGACATCAATGATGACCACATCACCGCAGACAACGCATTCGATTGCAATAGTCGATAATGACGTGCTTTCGATTCACGCTCTCGCATCGCTTCTCGGACGAACCGGATCATTCGGCATTCTGTGGACCGAACGCAACGGACAGTCCGCGCTCGAACATGTTCGACGTTCCGTCGCCGGCATGAGGCCACTGCCCGAACTCATATTGGTGGATATGTCGATGAAAGGTTTATCCGGAATCGATCTATGCGAAGCGCTGCGTTATGAAAATGGCAGGATAATACTGCTCGGCATCACATCGTACGAGCCATCAGCATATTACGACGAGGCACGGCGCGTTGGAATGCAGGGAGTGATGCCAAAAGAAAAAATCGGACGGCTGGAAAACGTCATGACGGCACTGCTCGAAGCGGATCCGACATTCGGTGCTCAATTCGATGACCCGCATACCGCGCATCTTCGTTTGACGTCAACCGGCAAACCATTCGTATTGTTATTATCCGCGCGTGAAAAAGACATCCTTTCGCTCAGCTCACAAGGATATTCCTCCGAACAAATCGCACATTCTTTGGGAATCACGGCGTCGACCGTCAAAACTCATATCGCCCATGCCGTACATAAATTAGGCGTCGGCAGCAAACGAGAAGCAATCGCCCTATGGTCACGGAAAGTACATGCATGACACGAATACCGAATATCATGACATCGGCATTACAGCGGTATCAGCACAACCAAACTCTTGCCATACTATGCACGATAGTCACGGGATACTCACTGCTGCAATTCTCAATCATGAAGCCTGAAAACATCTGGCAGTGGTCGGTTGCCATCATCCAGTCGCTGACGTTAATGACACTGCCGTGTATTCCGGTAATCAGCGGCTATGCCGAAATAACACTATTTGCGATTCTTCTCGCAAGCCCATCATCATATGGGCGGTCCATTCTCGAGATAGGGGTGTGTTTCGTCCTTGGATTATTCGCATATATCGGCAGACCACGGCATATCATATTCCCCGTCGTGCTCGCGGCCTGCACCCTGCTATGGCACAATTATCTATTGTTCAGGCAATGGACAACGTTCTCCTTGATGAATATGGGACTCACATTCATATTCGCTGCCATGTCATACGTTTTCGGGTTCATTCTTCACGTCCATGAGGAAAATGAGCGGCTTGCAATACGACAGCGGCAACAGGACATCGAATACCACCATATTCGGCAAGCCGAACAGCAGCTTCTCTTGGCCCGCGACCTGCATGACTCAATAACGGGAGATTTGACGGGAATCATATTGCTGGCGCAACAGAATATCGACGACGGTACGACGCAGGATCCTCGTTTGACCGATATCATGCATCTCAGCGAGCATGCGTTACGCAACATTCGCACCATGATAAGCACGCTCAGCGAAACGACCCATGCCGATCATCCAGCGTCAAAACATGCATGGACCGACATTCGTCGATCCATAGGAGAAGGGCAAGAGAATCTTAAAAGACACGGATTCACCGGTCATATCGATATCAGCGTAGACGCATCTCCATGCATTGAAGATGCAACGGGCACTGAAATAGTGCATTTAATTACCGAAATATTCGCCAATATTCTTCGCCACGGTTCAGCCGAATCAAACTATTACATGATAGTCACGGAAAACGATGACGCTGTTACCATCACACAGACCAACACCGTCAAGGAAAAGATGGTGTCTAATCTGCCAGCTTCCGGAGAAGGGCTACGCATGCATCATATGATAATCACATCCCTTGGAGGCGAATTACGGTTTAACAGCGAAGATAATGAATGGACTTTATATGCTCTCATTCCATTACATCATGGCTCATATCCACGCAAAAACATAGACGAATAACCGTCAAACGTATCTGTCTGATTGGAAAACCGCTGCAATAACTTCTGACAGGAGTAACGCCAGAGAAAGCGAGCATGATTATGAGCACGACGAAAGAAGAATCGGACGGTATCTACCCTCAGATCGGACAGGCGCTGGTACGGGCGCGCAAGGAATCGGGACTGACGCAGGACCAGCTGGCGGAACGGTCGCGGGTGTCGCGCATCACCATCGCGCGCATCGAAAACGCGCGCATCAACCCGTCGTTCAAAACGCTCGAAGCGCTGGCTCACGGCATGGGCCGCACCCTCACCATCGATTTCACGCCCGCCGACGACATAACTGATTAGCATTTCGGTTCGGCGTGGCAAAACGGATAGACTATAGCAAAAACACCACGCCGACAGGCATCCCAGCGAAGCAATCAGGCGAAGAACTAGCCGTTTTGCAACGCTGGGACAGCCAAGCGTGGCGAAATGAACAGACCGTTGCAAAAACACCACGCCGACAGGGGTCTCAGCGGGGCAATACGGCAACGGACTAACCAATCTGCCACGCTGAGAGATGGCCGTGAGAGAGATGGCCGTGCCAAGAGACAGCCAGGCTAAGAGCACCTATTCGGTCAGCATTGCACCGTATCGCTCGATCAGTCCCTGATTCACCCGCTCGAATTCGGGGATGTAGTCGGCGATGATCGCATCCAACAAGCGCAACGCCTTGTCCGCGTCGTAGATATGCGCCGAATCGTTGCGGTCACGCAGCATGCGCAACCATGTCGTCTCATCCATGAAGTCGTAATACTGGAACGCGGTTTTCAACACGTCGCGGGGCGAGCCGGAGGCCGACACCGGATCGCCTTCGTATGCGAGCAGCGCATTGAACAGCTTCCAGCCGAGTTCGAACTGCAACTCGAACTTGTCGATCACGCCGCTCTGCACGAACTCATTGCTGAGGTCCTGATCGTGAGCCTGACGCAACGAACGCAGGGCGGAGGCGTAGTTCTCATACTTTTTCATAGAGGACCTTTCCGGTTGTCGCGATCTCGTCGCGCAGTTCGTCGGTGATCGGCTCATCCAGATTGATCACGTCGATTTTGAGCAGCGACCACAGGTCGTCCTGCAACCGCTGGTACAGCCGGTCGAAATCGAGACAACCGGCGATCGCGATGTCGATGTCGCTTTTCGGACGCGCGGTGCCCTTGGCCCGCGAACCGAACAGCACGACCTTCTCAGCTCCCGCGGCGACGGCGAATTCTACGATCTGTCGATACACATCCTCGATCGGAATCATGGTCATCTCCTTGCCGTTGCCGTCGGCTCCCATTGTAAAACATCGGAAACAACAGCCCCCCCCCGCGGCGTACCATGAGGCGCGTGAGTGCTGTACGGATGCGAATGTTGGGGAATGTGGGCGCGCAACTGCGCGATGCCGTGCGGACGGCGTGGTCGGCGACGGTGGATGCGTTGCGGGTGAAGCCGGCGATGACAGTCGCGATGTGGGTGTCGAATCTGCTGGTGATGGCGATGCCGTCGTTGCAGGTGTGGCTGATCCGTTGGGTGACGGGACCGGCCGGACTGGCCGGGATGCCGTCGGACGCGCGCATCGGCGCGGTGATCCTGCTGCTGACGTTGGGCGCGGTGGTGATCGCCGTCTGAGGGTGTCTAATTGTTTGTGTATGGGCTGCCATTCTGGAAGGATTGAATGATGGTGACCTTGAAGAACGACGATGTGGTCGAGGGGCGTGGCGATGGCGGCGCTGCCGCCGGTTCG